>JBCCIS010000004.1 GCA_039028155.1 Pseudomonadota bacterium | reverse complement strand
GCCATCTAACCACACTTACACAAGGACTAGTGCCTCGACTTCGCCCACTTGTGGGCGATGTCGTCGCCGACAATGAAGTCCGGTGAGTCCGGGCCGTAGGGGTCGACGGCGACCTCGTCGACCGGTGTCTCGACCTTGTACGGCATGGCGCCGCCCTGAATGCCGTCGAAGTGGAAATCGGGCTTGTAATAAATGCCCCACATCTCTTCGGTGATCACCGAACCATCGACGTCTGACTTAAGCGGCACGTCGGTGTCGACATGGATCACCGGCGGCATGCCGCCGTCATTGGTTTTCTGAAAGTCCGGGTCGACGCCCAGCACGCCTTCTTCCAGGCACCAGTACTTCCACATGCCGATGCCGTCATGCATCGTGCCGTCAGCGCCTTTGATCGAGACTTCTTTGGGCAGGTCCAGCATGTCCCAGATGTGTTTGACCCAGGGTCCGACGCCGACGATGACCTGATCGGTCTCGATGTCGCCCTTGTCGGTCTTGACCTTCGAGACGGCGCCGCCGCCGCGCTCGAAGCCTGTGACTTCGCACCCGGTGATGATGCGCACGTCTTCGGATTCGGCCTTCGAGGCGAGCCCGTAGATCGACGAGGTGTTGTTGGCGTAGCCGCCCTTCTTTTCATGCAGCACCGAGGTGATGCCCGGCGCGCGCCAGTCGCTCAGGATGTTCTTCATATAGGCCAGGCATTCGTCCTTGCCCTCGATGAAGCTCGACTCGTAGCCGATGCCCTGCTGTTCCTTATAGATCTGCGAGACATCCTCGTGCATCGACTCGCACGAGATCTGCATGTAGCCGACCGGATGGTAGTGATAGGCCTCCGGATCGCTCTCCCAGACCTCGACGCACTGCGCCATCAACTCGCGCATCGCCGGCTGGAAGTAGTTGTTGCGCACGACGCCGCAGGCGATGCCGCTTGCGCCGGCCGCGATACCGCTCTTGTCGAGGACGACGATGTCCTTGCCGCTGCCCTTGCCGCGCGCCTTCAACTCAAGCGCAAGGTGGTAGGCTGTGCTCAGGCCGTGGATACCGGCGCCGATGATCACGTACTTTGAACTGGTGGGAAACGCCATGCTCGTCGACCCTCCCTCGGGGGATTCTGGTACACTTCACGACCATTGGTCCAGATTGGCCAGATTGGCGGTTCGCCTCGGTGGAGCTTGACGTGGCCGTCATTTGCCCCGACCATGTGGTGATCCAATTCTAGGCCAATTGAACCAATTTTGCGCTAGCTAAGTCCGGTGGGAAAACGATGTCAAGTGAAAGCGCGCCGTTTCGCCACGAACTGACCGAGAGCCGCGTCGACGGCACCCGCGAATTGCCGCTGCCGAGCTCAAAAAGCGCGGCGGCGATCGCCTCTCAACTGCGCCAGGCGATTCTGGACGGCGTCTACGTGAATGGCGAGCGCCTGCCGGCCGAACGGCAGTTGGCGACAGCCTTGGCCAGCTCACGCACCACGGTCCGAGAGGCCCTGCGCATCCTGGAGCACAGCAAGTTCGTCACCCGGCGGGTTGGCAGCGGAACGTTTGTCACATTCAGGCCGGAGGCGGCGGAAGAAGACGTCGCTGAAGTCACAAGTCCGTTGGAGCTGGTCGAAGTCCGCTTGGCCGTGGAGCCCCACATGGTGCGACTCGCCACCTTGCACGCGACTTTGCGCGACCTCGACCGTATCCGTGAGACGCTGGAGGCGTTGAGCGAGGTCGGCGCCAGTTCCGAGGCATTCACCAAATGGGACCGCACGTTTCACCAACTGGTCGCCGAGGCGACCCATAACCCGCTGATGATCTCGATCTATCGCCAGATCAATCACGTGCGTGGTCATCGCCAGTGGAACGCCATGAAGGACAAGGTCCTGACCGCCGAAAGCATCGAGGCCTATAACCGCCAGCATCGCGCCCTTTTTGATGCGCTGAAGGCACGCGATGCCGATGCCGCGGTCGCGGTCGTCAACGAGCACCTGGTCGCCGCGCGGCAGCAGCTTTCCGTCACCTGAACGCCGTTTCGTCTACCGCATAGAGGGTGCGGCCATAGGACCGACCAATGCACGATCTGAGCTATTTCAGGCGCTTAGGGCGGCGTGCACGGGCTATCAACACAATCTGTGGGTAACTCTGTAGACAGATGACCTGACACTATGGCGGGGGCGCAGGATTCCTGCTCGCCTGACGGAGTTGCCTAATTTTTGGGCAGAATTGCTAACTTATTGATTTAGCTATGTAATCCCGTAAATGATTGTGACATCGCGTTTACGGTACGGCGACAGTGCGCTTGACAGACCGGGCTGACCGTCGGGGTAGAGGCCCTGTGCACAAGCGGCCATTGCAGGTGCCGATTCTGTTCCAATCGTCGGCGTGCAGGACGGTTTTGAGCCAAAACACGACCGATTGGCGGCGCCCGCCTGGTGGGGCGCCTAGATCTCCGATTCGCGGTGGCGTGTGATCTCTACGCCTGCCGCCGCCGCGCCGGGAATGGCGGCCGGTTTCTCGATCCGGATCTGGGCGGCCGTAACGCCCGGCTCGGCCAGGCAGGCATCAGCCAACCGTTCGGCGAAGGTCTCGACCAGATCGATATGCCCGGCCTCCAGAATGGCGCGGGCGTGCTCGACCGGCCGCCGGTAGTCGACGGCCTCCTCGATGTGATCGCGCGCCAAGGGACGGTCGTCGACGTCGAGCGTGATCGTCACGATCAGGTCCTGGGGTGTCTCGCGCTCGTGGTCCAGAACGCCGATCGATGCGGTCAGTCTGAGGTCGCGCACGAAGATGCGGCGGCTACCCATTGTCAGCCCTCCAGGGGCCAGCCGCCTTTCAGGTGCGCCCAGGCCAGGTGTTGGCCACCGTCGAGCACGATGATCTGGCCAGTCATCGCCGGCGCGCCGACGATGAAGCGAACGGCATCGGCGATCTCCTGAGGCGTGGTACCGCGCTGCAGGGGCTGGAGGCGCTCGGACTCGGCGAACTGCTCGTCGGTCTGGTTGACGCTGGGCAGGGTGAAGCCGGGGCCGATCGCGTTGACCCGGATGTCGGGCGCCAGCGATAGCGCCCAGGCCTGGGTCATGCCGTGCAAGCCCATCTTGCTCGCCGTGTAGGACGTGAAGAACGGCGTCGGGCTCAACACCCGCTGGTCCAGGATGTTGATGATGTTGGCCTTGGCGCCCGCCGGCCGCTGGTTGGCGAAGGCCTGGGCCAGGAACGTCGGCGCGCGCAGGTTGATATCGATGTTGCGCTGCCATGTCTCGTGCCCGATCGTGCCGATCTCGTCGCGGTCGAAGACGGCCGCGCTGTTCACCAGCAGGGTGAGCGGCCCGATCGCCTCGGCGGCGCGCGGCACCAGGCCGTCGACCGCGTCGGGGTCGGCGAAGTCGGCCTGAAGCGCGACTGCCTTGCCGCCCTCGGCGGTAATCTGGGCGATCAGCTCCTCCGCGCCTTCAGCCGAAGTGCTGTAGTGCAGCGCGACCGACCAGCCGTGGGCGGCGAGGTCGCGGGCGATGGCGTGACCGATGCGTTTGCCAGCGCCGGTCACCAGGGCAGCGCCCGGTGTGTTCGGTGGTGTCTCTGTCATGGCGCGTACCGATAGCGGCCAAGCCGCGCCGCGTCCAAGGAATTAGGCTTTGTCTGATTTTGGCGCCAACTCGGCACCCAGCCGCTTCAATTGGTCGGAGACGTCATGCTGATCGAGCATCACCTCGATCAAGGCCGGCCGGTCGTCCAGGCCGAAGGCTGTTTGTAGCGCCGCCTCAAGCTCGCCTTCCGTCTGAACCCGCACGCCCCAGCCGCCACCAAAGGCCTCCGGCAGAAGGTGGTTCTGCCAGCCCTGGATGTCGTTATAGGGGCCTTCATGGATCATCCGTTCGGCGGTGTAACCGTTGTTGTTGAGGACAAAGATGATCGGGTTGAGGTCCTTGCGAATGATCGTGCTGAGCTCCTGCACGGTCATCTGAAAAGCGCCGTCGCCGATGAACGTCATGACCCTGCGGTCCGGTGCCGCCAGTTGCGCGCCCAGGGTCGCCGGCAGGGTGAAGCCGATGGAGAGATAGAACGCCTGGCCCAGGAAACCGACATCCCGGTGCATGACCAGATCGGAGGCGCTGAACAGGGCGTCTCCCGCGTCGGCAATGACAATGGAACTGTCGGATATCAGTTCGTTGATGCGCGAGAAAAGGCGTTTCACCGTGATCTCGGCATCCGGCTTGATGGTGATGCTGTGATCGAGCGCCTGGGAGGCCGGTACAAATGCACCGCGGCCGACACCGCTTTCCGGCAAACGCTCGGTCAGACCGGTCACCAGGTCACCCAGACTAACGGGATCGTAGACGTGGTGACGCACCCGTACGCTGCCCGAATTGGCGGTGACCATGCGCAGGTCATCAAGCCGGGCGGTGTAGATACCCAGATTGATATCGCTCATCCAGGCGCCGAGGCATAGCAGCACATCGGCCTCTTCGATGGCCTCGCGGACCTCCGGCCTGCTGATCGCACCCTCATAGACGCCGATCGCCTGGGGATGCAGCTCGGAAATGACGGTCTTGCCCAGAAGGGTCGAGGCGACGGGCATGCCGCTCTTTTCGACGAGCGCGTCGAACGGCTCCAGCAGGCCAAAACGATGAAGCTCGATACCGGCCAGGATCGCCGGCTGTTTCGCCGCGCCAAGCATCGCCGAGATTTCGCCAAGCGCTTCTTCCAGAGCATCGGGATCGCTGGCTGGCGGGTCCGGGAAGGTGAAGGCACCCGGTGCGGGGCAGGGATGGTCGACAACATCGACCGGGATCTCGATGGCGACGGGGCGCTTTTCGCGCAGGCAGGCCTCCAGCGCCGCGTCGATCTGGTCCGTGGCTTGTTCTGGATCGTGCAGCACCGTCGTCAGGACGGTGACGTTCTCGTAAACCTTCGCCAGGACGTCCAGATCTCCCAGGCTGTGGTGCAGCAGCATCGAAGGATGGCGCAGATCCGTCCGCGGGCCGCCGGAAATCATGATCAGCGGAACCTGCTCGGCAAAGGCGCCGGCGACGCCATTGAGCGCGCTGAAGCTGCCGACGCCATAGGTCACGCAGACCGCGCCGATGCCGTTGACCCGGGCGTAGGCATCAGCCGCGTACGCCGCGTTCAATTCGTTGCACGTGCCGACCAGATCCAGACCGCCTTCCAGGATGCGGTCCATGAAGGTCAGCACGTAGTCGCCGGGAACGCCGAAGACGTGATTGACGCCGACCTGCTTCAGGCGCTCGACGAGGTAGCGGCCGACTGTGGTAGTATCAGGCATAACATCGATCTCGCTTTGGTTGCGGCGATTGCAATGATGATCGTGATGCTCAGACGCCTAGTCTATCTTTTCGTTTCGGTGTTGGCCTTCCTTATGACGGGGTGTGACGAGCCCGCGTCGATAGCTTCGCAAGAAGTTGAGCGATGTCTCATTGCCAACCTAGACGGGGCTCATATTGCCGAAGTCGAACCCGGAACTTGTGTCAGCGACAACGTCACGATGCGCTATCCCATGAATCCAGAAGTTGCTGGTGAACTCAAGGGCACAGCCATTAACTCTGACACTGGCATGAATTTGGTCACATGTTTGGTATCCCAGTCGCGACGGACTTACACCGTTAGTCCATTCACCATGGCTGAATGCGAAATTCGCAACCAAGACGGACAGGCAAACTACGCGATCATTGTACCAGACTATGTAGAAATACATTTCGTCGCTGAAGCCCTCGTTTCCGACTACGATGCCACCATGATTGTATGTCGGACGTGGCTTGGTGAAATCACGACCAGCCGAGCGTCATGCGAACAAGAGGGTGGCGTTGAAGTAGGCGCCAAGCAGGTGGTTGGCGACCCCTATGCATGGGTGACATGCAAAGTCAGTCTTGCCGAAGTCGAGACCACGGCGGCACTTTGTGTTCGACAGGGCGGAGTCGTAATCGAAGAGGTTGACCCTTAAGGTCCCTTGCGACTCTTCCGTTTGCGCCGGGGTTTGCGGTCGTACGCCGCTTGGGGGTTGTCCTTCAGACCGAGATCGCTGGCTTCCAGGCGCCGGATTTCGTCGCGCAGGCGGGCGGCTTCCTCGAACTCCAGATCGGCGGCGGCGGTACGCATTCGCGTTTCCAGTTCCGCCAGGACCGTCTTCAGATCCTTGCCTTCCAGTTCGGGTGCGTCGGCGACGCCGGTGTCGACGGTGACGTAGTCGGCCTCGTAGACGCCCTGCAGGATGTCGCCGATCTCCTTGCGGATCGACTCAGGCGTGATGTCGTGTTCGATGTTCCAGGCTTCCTGCTTCTCGCGCCGCCGGTTGGTCTCACCGATCGCCTTTTCCAGCGACTCCGTCATGTGGTCGGCGTAGAGGATGACTCGGCCTTCGACGTTGCGGGCGGCGCGACCGATGGTCTGCACCAAAGAGGTCTCCGAACGCAGGAAGCCTTCCTTGTCCGCATCCAGGATCGCGACCAGTGCGCATTCGGGGATGTCGAGACCCTCGCGCAGCAGGTTGATGCCGATCAGCACGTCGAACACGCCCAGGCGCAGGTCACGGATGATCTCGATGCGCTCCAGGGTATCGATGTCGGAATGCAGGTAACGCACGCGGATGCCGGCCTCATGCAGATATTCGGTCAGCGCCTCGGCCATGCGTTTGGTCAGCGTCGTGACAAGGACCCGCTGACCCTTGGCGGCGACCGCTTTGGCCTCGCCGATCAGATCGTCGACCTGGGTCGAGGCCGGGCGCACGATGCACGGCGGATCGATCAGGCCGGTCGGGCGGATCACCTGCTCGACGAAGACGCCGCCGGTGCGCTGCATCTCCCACTTGCCGGGCGTCGCCGAGACATAGACCGTCTGCGGCCGCATGGCGTTCCATTCCTCAAATTTCAGCGGCCGGTTGTCGACGCAGCTCGGCAGCCGGAAACCGAACTCCGACAACGTCGATTTGCGGTTGAAGTCGCCGCGGAACATGCCGCCGACCTGGGGCACGGCGACGTGGCTTTCGTCGACGAACAACAACGCGTTGTCGGGCAGGTACTCCATCAGCGTCGGCGGCGGCTCGCCCGGCGCGCGGCCGGTCAGGTAGCGGGAGTAGTTCTCGATGCCGGCGCACGATCCCGTCGCCTCCAGCATTTCCATGTCGAAGGTCGTGCGCTGCTCCAGCCGCTCGGCCTCCAGGAACTTGCCTTCGTCCCGGAACAGGGCGACCCGTTCCTTCATCTCCGCCTTGATCGACTTGATCGCCTGGTGAAGCGTCGGTTTGGGCGTCACGTAATGGCTGTTGGGATAGATCGCGATCCTCGGCAGGCTCGCCATCTTCTCGCCAGTCAGGGGATCGAACTCGACGATGTCCTCGATCTCGTCGCCGAAGAAACCGATGCGCCAGGCCCGGTCTTCCAGATGGGACGCGAAGATCTCGACGCTGTCGCCGCGTACCCGGAACGCGCCGCGCGCAAAGTTGCCGTCGTTCCTGCGGTATTGCAACTCAACGAACTGCTTCAGCAGCGCGTTGCGCTCGATCGCCAGCCCTGGTTCCAGGCTGATCGACATCTGGGCATAGGTCTCGACATCGCCGATGCCGTAGATGCAGGAGACGCTGGCGACGATTACCGTGTCGTCGCGCTCCAGGATCGCCCGGGTCGCGGCGTGGCGCATCCGGTCGATCTGCTCGTTGATCGACGATTCTTTCTCGATATAGGTGTCGGAGCGCGGGACGTAGGCTTCCGGCTGGTAGTAGTCGTAATAGGAGACGAAGTACTCGGCCGCGTTCTCGGCGAACAGGCTCTTCATCTCGCCATAGAGCTGGGCGGCCAGCGTCTTGTTCGGCGCCAGGATCAGCGCCGGACGCCCGGTCCGCTGGATGACCTGGGCCATGGTGAAGGTCTTGCCCGATCCGGTGACGCCCAGCAGCACCTGGTCGCGCTCGCCGCGCGCCAGTCCCTCGACCAGTTCCTCGATGGCGGTCGGCTGGTCGCCGGCCGGCACGAAGTCGGTCGTCAGCGAAAACGGCGACGGTTCGACCGGTGCCGTGGGGTCATTCCGACGGTCAAGATGCGCAATGGTCATGGGCTAAAGATAGGCGCGGCGAGGGGCCGGGGCCAGGGGTGTTACGAAGCATTGATGGCTCCTGACATTTTGTGCCTGGCAGGGCCCTCTCTTTCATGGACAAGCGGCCATCAGCCGGGGCAGGTTCCGCTTCCTGATTCGGGTCCGGCTGGAGGCTGGGAACGCCATGGATTTTGCCCTGAGTGACGAGCAGCGGATGATCGTCGACACCGTCCGACGCTTCGTCGACGAGGAACTCGTGCCCTATGAGGACGAGGTCGAGCGCGACAACGCGGTCCGGCCCGATCTGATCGACCAAATCAAAGCCAAGGCGATCGAGACCGGGCTTTATGCCGCCAACATGCCCGAGGATCTGGGCGGCGGCGGGCTCGACGCGCTGACCGTCGCGCTGATGGAAAAGGAGCTGGGGCGCACCAGCTTCGCGTTGCAGTACATCGTCGCGCGCCCCAGCAACATCCTGCGCGCCTGCACCGGCGAGCAGGTCGAGCGTTACCTCCTGGCGACGATCCGGGGCGAGCGCACGGAGTGTCTGGCGCTGACCGAGCCGAACGCGGGTTCTGATCTGCGCTCCATGCAGACGCGGGCGGAACGCGACGGCGAGCACTTCGTCGTCAACGGCAGCAAACACTTCATCAGCTACGCCGATGTCGCCGACTATGCGATCCTGTTCGCCGTCACCGGCACCGAGGAAACGGCCAGGGGCACGAGGAAGAAGATCACCAGCTTCCTGGTCGACAAGGGCACGCCCGGTTACGAGGTGACGACCGGCTCCAACAGCGTGTCGCATCGTGGTTTCCACCACTGCGTGCTCTCCTTCGACGACTGCCGGCTGCACGAAAGCCAGATGCTGGGCGAGGAGCACAAGGGCTTCGACGTTGCTAACAAGTGGCTCGGCGCGACGCGCCTGACTGTCGCCGCGCAATGCCTGGGCCGGGCCGAACGGGTGCTCGACATGGCGGCGGAGTGGGCGGCAAGCCGCAAGCAGTTTGGCCAGGCGATCGGCAAGTTTCAGGGGACGTCATTCAAGCTGGCGGATATGGCGACCGAGTTGGAGGCCGCCGAACTGCTGGTCATGAAGGCCGCCTGGAAGGAAGCCAATGGCGACGTGCGCGACCAGGACTTTGCCATGGCCAAAGTCGCGGCGACCGAGATGCTGGGCCGCGTCACCGACCAGGCGGTGCAGATCTTTGGCGGCATGGGCCTGATGGAAGAGCTGCCGATTGAGCGCTTCTGGCGCGACGCCCGGGTCGAGCGCATTTGGGACGGGACCAGCGAGATCCAGCGCCATATCATCTCGCGCGCGCTTCTGCGGCCCTACGAAAACTGAACCTTTGAGGAGAAGACCATGAGTGACTTCGTCAAGATCGAACGCAAGGGGCCGCTGTGGGAGATGACCTTCGACCGCCCGAAGGCGAACGCCATCAGTGCCGAGGCGAGCCGACAGCTCTCGGCGGCCTTCGTCGCCTTCCGCGACGATGACGAGGCGCGTGTCGCGATCCTGACCGGCGGCGGCGAGAAGTTTTTCTCCGCCGGCTGGGATCTCAAAGCCGCGGCGTCGGGCGAGGGATTGGATGACGATCAGGGCGAGGGTGGTTTCGCCGGCCTGACCGAGCTCTGGTCGCTCGACAAACCGGTTATCGCGGCGGTCAACGGCTACGCCGCCGGCGGCGGTTTTGAACTGGCGCTCGCGGCCGACATGATCGTCGCCGCAGATCACGCGCTCTTCATGCTGCCGGAAGCGACACTCGGTATTATCGCCGACGGTGGTGGTGTCATCCGCCTGCCGCGCCGCATTCCCCGCGCCATCGCCAACGAGATGCTAATGACTGGCCGGCGCATGGACGCCGAAGAGGCCTTGCGTTGGGGACTGGTCAACCGTGTCGTGCCGCAGGCTGAGTTGATGGCCGCGGCCCGCGAGTTGGCCGAACAGGTTTGCCAGTGCGCGCCGCTGTCGCTGCGCGGCACCAAGGCCTCGATCAACGCGATCGAGGCGATGACTGTCGAGGACGCCTACGCCCACATCCGCGCCGGCAAGGTCGAGGCTTACAACGCCATCTTCACGTCGGAGGATTCAAAGGAAGGGCCGCTGGCGTTCTCAGAAGGCCGCGATCCCGTCTGGAAGGGTCGTTAAGTTCGAGACCTACCCCTCACCCAGCTCCGGCTAGGCCCGGAACTCGTCCGGGCCAACCCTAAGCATCCCTCTCCCTCAAGGGGCGAGGGAAACTAGGTTGAGCTCCCTCTCCCCGGCGAGGGAGAGGGCAGGGGTGAGGGGGCCGCACGCGGCAGCGCGCCGACAAACGCTTGCGTTGGGCCGTTGCCGGTGCGAGAACCGGCGACGGCTCTTTTCCTGCTTTGAGGACCTGAAGATGTCGTATCTCGCCAGCCGTCTATCCCGCATCAAGCCGTCGCCGACGATCGCCGTCACCCAGAAGGCGCGGGACCTGAAAGCGCAGGGCCGCGACGTCATCGGCCTGGGCGCGGGCGAGCCCGATTTCGACACGCCCGAGAACATCGTCGAGGCCGCGCACAAGGCGATGAAGGACGGCAAGACCCGCTATACGGCGGTCGCCGGCATTCCCGAACTGCGCGAGGCGATCTGCGCCAAGTTCGAGCGCGACAACAAACTTGCCTACGAGCCCGATCAGGTGACCGTCGGCTGCGGCGGCAAGCAGGTGATCTATAACGCCATGGTGGCGACGCTGGAGCCCGGCGACGAGGTCATCATCCCCGCGCCCTACTGGGTCAGCTACACCGATATCGTGCTGCTGTGCGACGGCACGCCGGTGACGGTGCCGTGTCCGGCGGAAAACGGCTTCAAGATGCGCGCGGAGGATCTTGAAGCCGCGATCACGCCGAAGACCAAGTGGGTGATGCTGAACTCGCCGTCGAACCCGACGGGCGCGGCCTACGCCTGGGACGAGATGAAGGCGCTGACCGATGTCCTGATGCGCCACCCGAACATCCTGATTCTGCCCGACGACATGTACGAGCACATCGTCTATGACGGCTTCCAGTTCTGCACGCCGGCCGAGGTCGAGCCGGGCCTGAAGGATCGCACGCTGACCACCAACGGCGTCAGCAAGGCCTATTGCATGACCGGCTGGCGCGTCGGTTATGCGGCCGGTCCGATCGACCTGATCAAGGCGATGAACAAGGTGCAGTCGCAGTCGACGACGCACACCAGTTCGGTCAGCCAGTACGCGGCGGTCGAGGCGCTGAACGGTCCCCAGGACTTCATCGCCGCGCACAACAAGGTGTTTCAGGAACGCCGCGATCTCGTCGTCTCGATGCTGAACCAGTCCACAGGGATGAGCTGTCCGACGCCGGAGGGCGCGTTCTATGTTTATCCCTCTTGCGCCGGCCTGATCGGCAAGAAGACGCCGGGCGGCACGGAGCTCAAGACCGACGAAGACGTCGTCACCTATCTGCTGGAAGAGGAGGGGGTCGCGGTGGTGCAGGGCGCGGCCTTTGGCCAATCGCCCCATTTCCGCATCAGCTACGCTACGGCCACCGATTTGCTTGAGGAAGCCGGTCAGCGCATCCAACGGGCCTGTGCGGCGGTCACCTGATCGTCATAGGGTTTGATTTGAGCCTTAGGAAAAGTACGTCATTTAGGCTGGACGCCCTAGATAACATAAGGTGTTGGGATGCTGATTAAGCTGAAACGCGGCTGGGAACTTCCTGAATCCGCTGCCACGCCGGAATCCGTCTATATGGACCGGCGCACCCTGGCCAAAGCCATTGCCGCCGGGCCGATCATCGCGGGCGCCGCATCGCTGCCGCTGTCGGGCGCCGATGCATCGGTCATGGATGATGTCGCGGCGCAGATCGCCGACGATCCGACCGCCGATCTTTATCCCGCTCCGCGCAACGAGATGTATCAGGCCGGTCGGCCGATCACCGATGAAGAGGTCAACTCGACCTACAACAACTTTTATGAGTTCGGCAGCCACAAGCAAATCTGGCAGCGTGCCGACGCGCTGCCACGCCGCCCCTGGGCTATCACGTTCGACGGGCTGGTCGAGGAAGAAAAGACCGTCGACATCGATACTCTGATCCGCGCCATGACGCTGGAGGAGCGTGTCTATCGCCACCGCTGCGTCGAGGCCTGGTCCATGGTGGTGCCGTGGACCGGCTTTCCGATGAAGGACCTGGTCGCCTTTGCGCGCCCGCTGGGTTCGGCCAAGTACGTGGTCATGCAGACCTTCTATGACCCGGAAGTCGCGCCGGGTCAGAAACAGTCCTGGTATCCTTGGCCTTACACCGAGGGTGTGACCATCGAAGAGGCTGAGAACGAGCTCTCTTTCATGGTGACCGGCGCCTACGGCCAGCCGATGGCAAACCAGTTCGGCGCGCCGATCCGGCTGCACCTGCCCTGGAAGTACGGCTTCAAGTCGATCAAGTCGATCGTCAGGATCAGCTTCACCGAGGAGCGACCGGTGACGTTCTGGCAGGAACTGATCGATAACGAGTATGGCTTCTGGGCCAACGTGAACCCGGAGGTCGACCATCCGCGCTGGAGCCAGGCGACCGAGCGCGTGATTGGCACCGACGAGCGGATCCCAACTGAGCTTTACAACGGCTACGGCATGTACGTCTCTTACCTCTATGAAGGTTTGGAAGACGAACCGCTTTACATGTAGTCGGAACTCTCTCTTTTGCTGTCATCGCCAGCCCACTCCCTCACCCCGCCACCCCAGGGATGCTGCCATGGGTGGCATCTGCGAATACGCGTCTCGGCGTTTTGCTCCGGACGGAGGGGAGCGGGCCGGTGCCGATCTCCGACGGAAAGCACCAAAAAAAGAGGCCCGGATCCGAGGATCCGGGCCAGTCTATAAGGGAGGCTTCACGTCTGGGAGACGTCGGGACCTAGAAGATCCCGTCCAGGCAGAGCCTGGAATGACACGCTTTCGATCGGGGGGCATCCGTCTCGAAGGGCGGAGGTAACTCCGCTTGTGTCAGAGGAGAATTTAGGAACCGATGATGCGCTGCACAATAAACAGATTGGCAACCCAGCCATGCACAAACGGTGCGTCTGGCGACATAGTAGTGTCATAAGAGCAGATCCCGTTTGAACGGGATCGCTTGGCGATGACGTCAAAACGGGTGAATCCACTCTATTCTTAGATGGTGAGCGGCTTCACGGAGTTGGGCAGAACCGTTTGGCGGCTTTTCCCAAAGACGACCCGCCCAAGAAAAACGGGCCGGATTGGGTAATCCGGCCCGAGTGTCGTTAGGGAGGCTTCACGTCTGGGAGACGCCGGAACCTCAAAGGGTCCCGTCCAGGTCGAAACCTGGTTTGACACGCTTCATCGATCGGGGGGCATCCGTCGATCCAACTGCCGTTGTCGGGCAATCTGACCGTGTCACCAATATATCTAGTAATTGGTTATACAATCTTCCAATTACGGTTAAGCAACCCAGATATGCAAAAAACGCATGACAAGTTAACCCATTGATATTGAATGGTTAAAACTGACTTGTCGCAACCTTTTCGAGCAGAAAGTCACGAAACGCCGTGATGCGCTTCGAGTTTCGCTGTTCCTCCGGATAAACAAAGTAGGCCTCGGCCGTCGGCAGCGGCGCATCGACCTCGATGCGGACCTTGCGGTCCGAGCCCTCGAGAACGTAGTCGGGCAGGATCGCGATGCCCAGGCCGCTTTCGACAGCGCGGCGCATGCCCAGCATGCTGTTGACGGTGAGCGCCGGGCGGCGTTGCGGGCGTCCATTGCCATAGGAATGGGGCAGCCAATCGGGATTGACGACACCGGCCAGCGGCCCGTGGTCATAGACGATCAGCCGATGTTTCTCGAGGTCCTGAAGGGTACGCGGCCGGCCCCACTCCTTCAGATAGCTGGGCGCCGCGTAGAAGTGGAAATGGATGGTCTTCAGATGGCGCAGGATCAGGTCCGGCTGCTGGGGCCGGGTCATGCGGATGGCGACGTCGGCCTCGCGCATCGACAGGTCAAGCTCGCCGTCTTCGACCCGGATGCTGATCGAAATCTCCGGGTAGCGGTCCATGAACTCGATGATGCGCGGCAACAGCCAGATGGTTGAAAAGCCGGTTGTCGCGGTCACCGTCAGGTGGCCATCGGGTCGGTCCTTGCTGTCGGACAGGCGCGCCTCCGCCATGGCGATGCGGGCAAAGACCTCGCGCGCCGTGCGATAGAGCAGTTCGCCCTGTTCGGTCACGATCAGGCCACGGGCATGGCGATGGAACAGCGTCACCTGGAGGTTCTCCTCCAAGGCGCTGATCTGTCGGCTGACCGCCGACTGAGAGAGGTTCAACTGCTCGCCGGCTTTCGTGAAGCTGCCGGCTTCGGCCACGTGATAGAACACACGCAGCTTGTCCCAATCCATATCCGTTACCGCCTCATGCCCCTGGCGGGGCCGTCAGACGTCCGTTCGGTGGACGTCTATTCGGCCGCCACCTGCTCGGCGCTCTCCAGCGCCGCAATGAACTTTTCGGCCTCCAAGGCCGCCATGCATCCGGTTCCCGCCGCGGTTACCGCCTGGCGATAGATCTTGTCCTGCACATCGCCGGCGGCATAGACACCGGGAATGTTGGTCGCCGTACTGTCGGCGGCGGTGATCAGATAGCCTTCGTTGTCCATGTCCAGCAAGCCCTTGAACATCTCCGTGTTCGGGCGGTGGCCGATCGCGATGAAGACACCGTCGAGTGCGATGTCCGACGTGTCGCCGGACTTCACGTTGCGCACACGAATGCCGGTGACGCCAAACGGGTCTTCTTCGCCCAGGACTTCGTCCAGGACCGAGTCCCAGAGGATCTCCACCTTGGGATGGCGAAACAGGCGATCTTGCAGGATCTTCTCGGCGCGCAGCTCGTCGCGTCGATGGATCAACGTCACCTTTGACGCATGGTTGGTCAGATAGAGCGCTTCTTCGACGGCTGTGTTGCCGCCGCCAACCACCGCGACCTGTTTGTCACGGAAGAAGAAACCGTCGCAGGTCGCGCACGCCGAAACGCCGAAGCCCTGGAACCGGGTCTCGCTGTCCAGACCCAACCACTTCGCCTGCGCGCCGGTTGAGACAATCACCACATCGCCGGTATAGGTGTCGCCGGAATCACCGGTCGCCTTGAACGGTCGCGACGTAAAATCGACGGCGGTCACGATGTCATGGATCAACTTGGTACCGACATGGGCCGCCTGCTCGGTCATCTGCTCCATCAGCCAGGGTCCCTGGATGACGTCGGCGAAACCGGGATAGTTCTCGACGTCCGTCGTGATCGTCATCTGGCCGCCCGGTTGGATACCGTGGACCAAGATCGGCTCCAGCCCCGCTCGCGCGGCATAGATCGCAGCCGTCAGGCCGGCCGGGCCCGAACCCAGGATCAGAACCTTGGCATGATGGGTCTCGGCCATCGACGATTTCCTCCACAACAGGCGCTTTCAATGACGGCTCTTATGTAGAGGTTTGTTCCGCCCGGTAAAAGGGGAGAGCGGCAAAAAGCACCGCCATGACCCCTTAGAGCAGATCGCACTCTATCTGAATCGCTTGCGATCCAGATAGAGTGCGTGAATCCGCTCTAACGACTTAATCGAGAGCGGATTCACGTGATTAATCAGAGCCGCCGCGTGGCTCTGATTAATCGCGATCCGCTCTGTATCAGGTTGTGCCCAAATCGATCCACATGGCTATCCACCTCACGAGGCCAATCGCCATCCAAATCAACAATCTAGGGCTGAAAAGCGGCGCTCACGATGTCATGCGGCCGCCCAAGGGTAATCGTCGTCTGATCTCGTGCTATTGCGGGGTTCCCACCTTTGCGACCTTGCCCTTTTCGGCCCGATTGACGATGCTAAAACCATGAAAGTAGAAACCGTTGAGCGCCCGATGTCTGAGAGAACCGCAAAGTTCCACATTGGCGACATCGTTCACCACCGCGTGTTCCCGTTTCGTGGCGTGATTTTTGATGTCGATCCGGTGTTCGCGAACACCGAGGAATGGTGGTTGTCGATCCCCGAAGACGTCCGGCCGTCCAAGGACCAGCCCTATTACCATCTGCTGGCCGAGAACGAGCAGACCAGCTATGTCGCCTATGTGTCGGAGCAAAACCTGGTGCTTGATGACACCCAGGCGCCGGTCTCCCATCCCCAGGTCAACGATATCTTCGCCGGCATCGTGAACGGGCGCTACGTGCCCAGGCACAACGCCGCGAACTAGGTTTGCCGAACTGTTTCGCTAACGCGTAACTCGCACCGGTCCACTCCCCCTCCTCCGGGGCAAAATGCCGAGAGGCGTTTTCGCCAAGGCCACCCCGAAGATACTGCCATGCGTGGCCGTGAGCGTGCCGGTGATGCCAAGCGACTAAACATCCACACCGCGCGCGATGAGTTTGGCACGGATCGTCTCGGCGACCCCTGCCGTGTCGTCGAGCGGCGCCGGCGACCAGTCGTCGAGGCTGCCGTCAAACCGGCGGACATGGCCGCCTTCCAGCATCATCTGGTGAAATGCTTGGAACTTCGCTGAACCGCCGGGCAGGTCGACCACATAGACCGGTTTACCCGCGGCACAGGCTTCGGTGACCATGTTGACGGAATCGCCTGTCACGATGATCGCGTCCGCCAGTCCCAGCCAGCCGGGATAGGGGTTGTCGCCGGTACCGTCCCAAACCGTGGTGCGGTCCGCCGGCAGGGCTTCGGTCAGCGCGCGGGTCTGCGCCTCGCCGGTGCGCCGAGATGTCGTCACCAGCAGGCTGCCGGGAAGTTTGGCGAGGTTGGCGGCTAGCGCCTCGGCCTCGGCCATGCCAAACGAGTAGACACGGTTCGCGCCGCCGACCAGCACCACGGTGACTGGTCGAGATAGCGTCGCCGCGAGGTCGGTGAAGCGGGCGGCTTCGCGTGCCAGAACCTCGGCCGTCAAGCCGTGGAGCGAGCCTGTCGTGCTGATCACGTTCGGTCCTTCCAACCGGTCATGACGCGGCGCCACGACCAGGTCGAACTCGTCCAGCGCCATCACCGGGTTCTGCACCTGAACGGTGAAGGTCTTGCCGCCGGATGCCCGGCGAATTGCTTTTGCCGGCGCCGCGGATTTACGGCCCGACGCGATCAGCAAATCCGGCCAGGGCGGTGCAAGCAGATCACCTTCCGGTCCAGGCCCAGCAAGTGGTGCGAACCAGAGCTGGGGTGGCAGCCAACGCCATGGGGCGCGGACCTTGATGCGTTTGATGTTGAATGGCAGACCGACACGTTCGGCCAACCCGATGCACTGTTTCTCCGTGCCGATAATGCCGTCGGTGACGACCCAGGCGTGGGCTTTGGGCGGCTCGGACAAACTCAGTACGGCATTGCCGAATAGGACTGCAGCGGCGCCACGTCCAAGGCATCGTCGCGCATGGCGGCGATCGCCTGAACCATGGCCCGTGCGCCGGCAATGGTGGTGGCGTAAGGCAGCCGCTTGATCAGCGCTGTGCGGCGCAGGCTGAAGCTATCGGCGATCGACTTGGCGCCCTCGGTGGTATTGATAAGGAGATCGATGCGGTCGTCCGTCAGCCAATCGACGATATGGGGTGGTCCTTCCAACACCTTGTTGATGGTCTCGACCTCGAGGCCTGCCTCGACAAGAGTCCGCGCCGTGCCGCGTGTCGCGACCAGCGTGAAGCCGAGCTCGACCAACTGGCGCGCCATGGCGATGGCCGCCGGCTTGTCGCGGTCCCTAACCGAGATGAAGACCTGGCCGGATTGGGGCAGGGTGCTGCCCGCTGCCAGCTGGGCCTTGGCAAAGGCGTGGGCGAAGTCGCGGTCCAGACCCATGACCTCGCCGGTCGACTTCATCTCCGGGCCCAGAATGATGTCGACATCGGGGAAGCGGGCGAACGGGAAGACCGCTTCCTTGACCGCCATGTGGTCGGGCGTGTGTTCCCGAAGCTTGAAGTCCTTCAGTTTCTCGCCCGCCATGATGCGCGCGGCGATCTTGGCGATCGGCACGCCAATGGTCTTGGCGACAAACGGTACCGTGCGGCTGGCGCGCGGGTTGACCTCCAGCAGATAGATCTCGCCGTCCTTGGTGGCGAACTGCACGTTCATCAATCCGATGACGCCAAGCGCCTTGGCGAGCGCCACGGTCTGGCGGCGCATCTCCTCGACCAGATCGCCGTTCAGCGAATGAGGCGGGAGTGAGCAGGCGGAGTCGCCGGAATGCACGCCGGCCTCTTCGATATGCTGCAGGATGCCGGCGACAAACACATCCTCGCCGTCGGCCAGCGCGTCGACATCGACCTCGATCGCGTCATCCAGGAACCGGTCGATCAGGATCGGGTTGCCGCCCGACGACGCGACGGCTTGGTCCAGATAACGCTCCAGGCCGTCATCGCCATAGACGATTTCCATGGCGCGGCCGCCCAGCACATAGGAGGGACGCACAACCACCGGATAGCCGATGCGTTCGGTCACCGCGCGCGCTTCGTCCAGCGTCATGCAGGTGCCGTTCTCCGGCTGCTTGAGATCGAGCTCGTTGAGCAGAACCTGGAAGCGTTTGCGGTCCTCGGCCCGGTCGATCGCATCGGGCGACGTGCCGATGATCGGAATGCCGCTCTCTTCCAGCGCCTTGGCCAGCTTCAGCGGCGTCTGGCCGCCGAACTGCACGATGACACCCTTCAGATTGCCACGGCTCATCTCGACCCGCGCGATCTCGATCACGTCCTCGGCGGTCAGCGGTTCGAAATAGAGCCGGTCGGAGGTGTCGTAGTCGGTCGAGACGGTCTCGGGATTGCAGTTGACCATGATGGTCTCGATGCCCGCTTCCTCCAGACCGTAGCAGGCGTGGACGCAGCAATAGTCGAACTCGATACCCTGGCCGATCCGATTCGGGCCGCCGCCCAGGATCATCACCTTGTCGCGGTCGCTGGGCGCGGCCTCGCATTCTGGCTCATTGATGCCGTCGCCTTCGTAGCAGCCGTACATATAGGACGTCTGGCTGGAGAACTCGGCCGCACAGGTGTCGATGCGTTTGTAGACCGGCCACACCTTGGTGTCGTGCCGGCGCCTGCGGACCTCGGTTTCGTCGAGGCTGGAGAGTTCGGCTAGCCGTGCGTCGGAGAAACCGAGCTTCTTCAAGCGCAGCAGGCCGATACGGTCCGTCGGCAGCCCGTTCTCGCGGATGTCCGCTTCGGCGTCGACGATGTCGCGCATCTGCTCGAGATACCAGGGATCGAAATGGGTGATGGCGTTGATCTCGTCGTCGCTCAGCCCGTGCCGCATGGCCTGGGCGATCGCCAGCAAACGGTCCGGCGTCGGCTTGGCGAGCGCGCCGATGATGCCGTCCTTCGACGTGTCGTCGAAGGTGATCTCGTTGAGGCCGGTCAGCCCGGTCTCCATGGAGCGCAACGCCTTCTGCAGGGACTCCGCGAAACACCGGCCGATCGACATCGCTTCGCCGACCGACTTCATGGATGTGGTCAGCAGCGGTTCGGTGCCAGCGAACTTCTCGAACGTAAAGCGCGGCATCTTGGTGACAATGTAGTCGATGCTCGGCTCGAACGAGGCCGGGGTGACGCCGGTGATGTCGTTCTGGATCTCGTCCAGCGTGTAGCCGACGGCGAGTTTGGCGGCGACCTTGGCGATCGGGAAACCGGTCGCTTTCGACGCCAGCGCAGACGAACGCGAGACCCTGGGGTTCATCTCGATCACGATCAGGCGCCCGTCCGCCGGGTTAACGGCGAACTGCACGTTTGAGCCGCCGGTGTCGACGCCGATCTCGCGCAGCACCGCCAGCGAGGCGTTGCGCATGATCTGGTATTCCTTGTCGGTCAGCGTCAGCGACGGCGCGACGGTGATCGAGTCGCCGGTGTGCACGCCCATGGGATCGACGTTCTCGATCGAGCAGACGATGATGCAGTTGTCGGCGCGGTCGCGCACGACCTCCATCTCGTATTCCTTCCAGCCGACGATCGACTCCTCGACCAGGACCTCGTCGGTCGGGCTCGCCTCGATGCCGCGGCGCACGATGTCGTAGAACTGCTCACGGTTATAGGCGATGCCGCCGCCGGTGCCGCCCAGGGTAAAGCTGGGCCGGATGATCGCCGGCAGGCCGATCGCTTCCAAGGCCTCGGTCGCCTCGTCGATGTTGTGGGCCAGCCGGCTCTCGGCGCATTCCAGGCCGATGCGGCCCATGGCGTCGCGGAAGAGTTCGCGGTCCTCGGCCATGTCGATGGCCTCGCGCGTCGCGCCGATCATCTCGACGCCGTGCTCCTTCAGGACTCCATCGCGCGCAAGCGTCAGCGCGGTGTTCAGCCCGGTCTGGCCGCCCATGGTCGGCAGCAGCGCATCTGGCTTTTCCTTGGCGATGACGCGGGCGACCAGCTCCGGCGTGATCGGCTCGATATAGGTCGCGTCCGCCAGGCCCGGGTCGGTCATGATCGTGGCGGGGTTGGAGTTCACCAGGATCACCCGGTAACCCTCCTCCTTCAGCGCCTTGCACGCCTGCGCGCCCGAATAGTCGAACTCGCACGCCTGGCCGATGATGATAGGCCCGGCCCCGATGATCAGGATCGACTTTATGTCCGTGCGCTTAGGCATCCGGAGGGAACCTTGATTCTATAGACCCCTCACCCTGTCCCTCTCCCTCAAGGGGAGAGGGGACGCGGTGGTGGCTTTGCGGCCCTCTCCCCTGGAGGGAGAGGGAGGGACCCGTCGCGTTAGCGATGGGAGGGTGAGGGGGCCTGGCGCGGTTACTGATCACAATCCCGCCCTTCCATTGCGTGCTCGATGACAGTCAGTGCGCCTTCGATGTTCTTCAAGATATCCGCGTTCCAAAGGCGCAAGACCCGGTAGCCCCGCTCACGAAAGTACGCATCTCTCTTCTGGTCGCGCGCGCTATCGGCATGTTGACCACCATCCGCTTCAACGATCAGCTTCGCATCGAAGCAGACGAGGTCCACGACATAGGGACCAAGCGGAACCTGGCGGCGGAACTTATGCCCGCCCAGGTCACGATTGTGGAGATGACGCCACAAAACCGTCTCCGCGTCCGTCTGGCGCTTGCGCAACGATTGGGCCGCTTGCGTTCGCTTGGGCCGGTTCATGACGTCGTCCCCATCGCGTCGACGAAGCGGTCGAACAGGTAACGGCTGTCCTGCGGGCCGGGGCTGGCTTCCGGGTGGTACTGGACCGAGAACACCGGCTTGTCGGTCATCTTGAGGCCGGCGAGCGTGCCGTCGAAGAGGCTGACATGGGTGCAGGCGACGCCCGCCGGCAGGCTTTCCTTGTCGACAACGAAGCCGTGGTTCTGGCTGGTGATCTCGACCGCGCCGGTCTCCAGGTTCTTGATCGGATGGTTGGCGCCGCGGTGGCCGTTGAACATCTTGATCGTCTTCGCGCCCAAGGCCAGCGCCAGCATCTGATGGCCCAGGCAGATGCCGAAGACAGGCTTGCCGGTTTCGACCAGATCCTTGATGACGGGGACGGCGTAGGCGCCGGTCGCGGCGGGATCGCCCGGCCCGTTGGAGAGAAAGATGCCGTCGGGCTCATGACGCATGATGTCGTCGGTCGAGGCGGAAGCCGGCACGACCGTCACGTCGCAGCCGCGTTCGGCCAGATGGCGCAGGATGTTGTGCTTGATCCCGTAGTCGACGGCGACGACCTTGTGCCGGCTTTCGCCGCGTTCGCCATAACCCCCGTCCAGGCGCCACAAGGTTTGATCCCACTTATAGGTCTGCCGGCAGGTAACGTCCTTGGCGAGGTCCATGCCTTCGAGGCCCGGGAAGGCCGTGATCGCCGCGCGCGCTTCGTCCAGGTCGATATTGCCGTGGGTGATCGCGGCGGACTGAAATCCCTCGTCGCGGATCAGCCGCGTCAGGCGGCGCGTGTCGATACCGGCGATGCCCATCAGGTTGCCGGCCGAAAGCCAGCGGTCCAGATGCTGGCTGGCGCGGAAGTTCGACGGCTGCGTCACATCGGCGCGCAGCACCAGACCGCGTGCGGCGGGCACGGTGGATTCGATGTCCTCGGCATTGGCGCCGACATTGCCGATATGGGGGAAGGTGAAAGTGATGATCTGGCCGGCATAGGACGGGTCGGTCAGGATCTCCTGATAGCCCGTCATCGCCGTGTTGAAACAGATCTCGCCGACCGTGCAGCCCTTGACGCCCAGTCCATAGCCCCAAAATACCGATCCATCGCTCAGAACTAGAGCCGCCGTTGCCCAAGGCGCCGGCGTTGAATCGGTTGCGACCATGCGTTCCTGTAACCGTGCGGAAGGACCGCCGTGCCCAACGGCGGATCGCGCAGGGTATAAGCAAATCCCGTGCCGAGGTCAAGCCTTCCTAGTTTTGATTTTTTGTTCTATTTCATGTATTTAGAGAAACGACGTGATTCGACACACAGGCGCGTGCTGTTTATGATGGCCGCCTTCTTCTGGGAGCCCGGTCAAGGGCATGACACTGCGACAAGAGATTACCGACGCTTTGAAGCAGGCCGTCAAAGCGAAGGACAAATGCACGACATCGACGCTGAGGTTGGTGCAGGCGGCGCTTAAGGACCGCGACATCGCCGCGCGTGGCGCTGGTTCGTCCAACGGCGTGCCTGACGAGCAGGTGCTCGACCTCTTGGCCAAGATGGTGCGCCAGCGCCAGGAAGCCGCCGACCAGTTCCGCAAGGGGCAGCGGCCCGAACTCGCCGAGCAGGAAGAGGCCGAGATCGACGTCATCCGTCGTTTCATGCCCAAGCAGATGGACGATGCCGAAACCGCCGCGGTCATCGACAAGGTCATAGCGACGACCGAGGCAAAAGGTCTGAAGGACATGGGCCGTGTCATGGCGATGCTGAAAGAAAACTATCCCGGTCAGATCGACGCCGGCAAAGCGAGCGCGCTCGTCAAACAGCGCTTGAGCTGAGGCGGCGCGGCTCCCGTGACGATCCCGCCGCAATTCCTTGATGAGATCCGCGCCCGCGTTTCGCTGGCCGACCTCGTCGGCCGCTCGGTCAAGCTGACCCGGCGCGGTCGCGAGCATCTCGGCCTCTGTCCTTTCCATAACGAGAAGACGCCTTCGTTCACGGTGGCCGAGGACAAGGGTTTCTTCCACTGCTTTGGCTGCGGCGCCCATGGCAGCGTGATCGATTGGGTGATGCGCACGGAGAACCTGGCGTTCCCGGAGGCGGTCGAACAGCTCGCCGGCCTGGCCGGCCTGGAAATGCCGCGCCAGACACCGGAAGAAAGGGAGCGCGCCAAACGTGCGGCGACCTTGCACGATGTCCTGGAGACGGCGTGCCTCTGGTTCCAGGGCGAGCTCGCCGGGACCGGCGGCGCCGATGCGCGCGCTTACCTAAGAGAGCGCGGTCTGAAGCGCGGCACGGTTGAGCGTTTTCGCTTGGGCCTGGCGCCCGATGGCCGCGACCGGCTGATCCGCCATTTAAGGGACAAGGACATCAAGCCCGAGTTGATCGAGCAGGCTGGGCTTCTGACCGGCGGTGACGACGGGCGCGATCCCATCGACAAGTTCCGCCATCGCCTGATGTTCCCGATCACCGACCGCGGCGGCCGGGTTGTCGCCTTCGGCGGCCGGGCGCTGGGCGACCATCCGGCGAAGTACATGAACTCGCCGGCGACCGCCTTGTTCGACAAGGGTCGCATGCTCTACGGCTTCGCCCAGGCGCGCAAACCGGCCCATGACGCTGGCACGGTGATCGTTGCCGAGGGCTACATGGATGTCATCGCGCTCGCCCAGGCCGGCTTCGAGCATGCGGTGGCGCCGCTGGGGACCGCGCTGACGGAGTCCCAGCTGATGTTGCTGTGGAAGCTGGCGGACGAGCCGGTGCTGTGTTTCGACGGCGATGCGGCGGGCCTGCGCGCGGCGATGCGTGCGGTCGATCGCGCGCTCCCCATGTTGGAGCCCGGCCGCTCGCTGCGTTTTGCCATGCTGCCGCCGGGCGAAGACCCCGACAGTCTGATCCAGGCACGCGGGCCCGGCGCCATGGCCCAGGTCGAGACGGGCGCGGCGCCCCTGATCGACATGTTGTGGCGTGCCCAGTGCGAGGGCCGGCGCGTCGATACGCCGGAGAAGCGGGCGGGTCTGGAGCGCGATTTGAACCAGGCGGTGGCGCGGATCAGCAACCAGAACGTGCAGTTTCACTACAGAAATGCCATCAGGGAGAAGCTCAGGACGGCGTTTCGGCCGGCGCGCGGCGGGGGACGTCGCCAGGAGACCGGCCGCGCTGGCCGCCGATATGACGCACGGCCCGGCCTGCCACAAGGTCCCGGCGTGCCCGAGATGAAACCGTCCGATCCCCTGGGCGCGGGTGCTAAAGGTGTGAATCTAAGGGCAGAACGGCTCCTGGTCGGGCTTCCGCTGGTGCATCCGCCGTTGATCGAGCGGGTCGCCGATCGGATGATGGAGATTCATCTGGAAACGCCTGGTTTTGACGAGGTCCGCCGCGCCCTGCTTGATGTTGCGGCGACCCACGAGACGCTTGACAGTGAGGTCATCCATCGCCACCTGTCTGACCACGGATTGGTGGACGTCGTGAACCGGATCGCAGGCGAGCGTGGGGCGCGGTTGACCAGTCCTTTGGCGTGCTTTGAGACGGTGGACGAGGCCGAGAGATTGTGGCAACACACCTTCGACCTTCACCAACAGCAGCATTGGGATGCGGAACTGGCGGCCGACGTGGCCGCTTTTGCCGACAACCCAAGCGACGAAACGTGGCAACGGCTCAAGGCGCGGCAGGAGCATAAGCAGGCAACCGAGGCGCGGGTAACGGAGATTGACCCCGCACTCGCCTCGGTCGGAGAACGATCCTAAGCGGCGGCAGGGTAGGCGGCCGACGAGACAAAGGGGCGGTCCGCAGGCGCGATGCACCGGCCGCGGACTCTAAGGAGAAGAACAGGCATGGCGACCAAACCGGCTGAAGCTGAAACCGACGAACGCAGCGGCGACGCTGGCGACGACCCTCTTCTTGATTCCGTCAATGCCGCGATCAAGAAGATGGTCGCCAAGGGCAAAGAGCGCGGCTACGTCACCGTCGACGAGATTTCAGACGCCATGCCCCAGGACGAGGTGACCTCCGAGCAGATCGAGGACACCATGGCGATGCTCTCGGAAATGGGCATCAACGTCGTCGAGAGCGAAGAAAGCGACGACGCCGCGACTGACGACAACGCCGCCACCAAAGACAAAGCCGCCACGCCGGCCCAGACAACCACCACCACCGAAGCGCCCGAGATGGGCTACACCGACGACCCCGTGCGCATGTATCTGCGCGAGATGGGCCGCGTCGAGTTGTTGTCGCGCGAAGGCGAGATTGCCATCGCCAAGCGCATCGAGGCCGGCCGCGACCGGATGATCCGCGGCATTTGCGAAAGCCCGCTGACGCTGCGCGCCATCGTCGCCTGGCGCGACATGCTGCAGGAAGAACAGGTTCTGCTGCGCGACATCATCGACCTTGAGGGCACCTATGGCGGCGGTCCGGACGGTGCGAACAACGCCAACAATGCCAATGGAGCGAACGCCGCCAACGCCGCCAATGGTGCCAACGGCGCCGGAAACGGCGCGGCGACCGAGCAGGCGGCAGCCCCCGCCTCGTCCGGCAACGGCGCTGCGGCCAATGGCGCCGATGACAAGCCGAAGCCGGAAAAGACCAAGGCCGAGAACGGCGAGGACGAAGAGGCGACCGCCGACGGCGAAACCGACGACGATGACGATGATGACGCCGAGGCCAATGTATCGCTGGCGGCGATGGAGCAGGCTCTGCTGCCCGACGTCATGCAGACCTTTAACCAGGTCGCACGCGCCTATAACCGCCTGAAGAAGGTTCAGCAGGAACGCCTGGCCGCCAAGATGTCGGGCGAGGAACTGCCGGCCGCGACGCGCCGGCGCTACGACAAGCTGAACCGAGAGATCTACGAGCTCGTCAGCAAGGTCAAGCTGCACAACAACCGTATCGAGGCGATGGTCGACGCGCTCTACGGTTACAACCGCCGCCTGCTGAACGCCGAAGGGACGTTGCTGAAGCTGGCCGTGCGCCGCGGCATCAAGCGCCCGGAGTTCCTGGAGCACCATGTCGGCCACGAGCTGAAGCCCGATTGGATCGAGCATGTCGCCGGCCTGAAGAGCCGCGGCTGGTCGACCTATGTCGAGCGCGACGGCGAACGCATCATGGAGATGCGCAACGAGATGGTCGGCGTGTCGCGCGAGACCGAACTCGACATCGCCGAATTCAAGCGCATCGTGCACACCGTCCAGAAGGGCGAGAAGGAAGCGAGCCAAGCGAAGAAGGAAATGGTCGAGGCAAACCTGCGCCTGGTCATCTCGATCGCCAAGAAGTACACCAACCGCGGCCTGCAGTTCCTGGACCTGATCCAGGAAGGCAATATCGGCCTGATGAAAGCGGTCGATAAGTTCGAGTACCGGCGCGGCTACAAGTTCTCGACCTACGCGACCTGGTGGATCCGCCAGGCGATCACCCGCTCGATCGCCGACCAGGCGCGCACCATCCGTATCCCCGTGCACATGATCGAGACGATCAACAAGCTGGTCAGGACCAGCCGTCAGATGCTGCACGAGATCGGCCGCGAGCCGACGCCCGAGGAATTGGCCGAAAAGCTCGGCATGCCGCTTGAGAAGGTCCGCAAGGTCTTGAAGATCGCCAAAGAGCCGATCAGCCTCGAAACGCCGATCGGCGATGACGAGGACAGCCACTTGGGCGACTTCATCGAGGACAAGAACGCGGTGCTGCCGGTCGACGCGGCGATCCACGGCAACCTGCGCGAATCCACGACCAATGTTTTGGCGAGCCTGACGCCGCGTGAGGAGCGTGTCTTGCGCATGCGCTTCGGCATCGGCATGAACACCGATCACACGCTGGAAGAAGTCGGCCAGCAGTTCTCGGTCACCCGCGAACGCATCCGCCAGATCGAGGCCAAGGCGCTCCGCAAGCTCAAGCACCCCAGCCGCAGCCGCAAGCTCAGAAGCTTCCTCGATACCTAACCGTCAGAGGCTGTTTGCGGCCGGTTCCACCGGATCATCAGGCAGTAAGCCAAGCGTCTCTCAAGGACGAACGAGACCGCAGTCCGTGCCCGACGCCGGCTCGCCAGGCCGCGCGAAGTGCTTGGGGAAGATCTGCGCCAGATAGCGCAAGCAGTCTTCGCGCGCCATCTGCCGATTGACCTCTTTTGGATACAGCAACATGTTGAGCCATAGGCCGTCGACGATGGATTCGATGCTGCGTGTCAGCGATTCGGCATCCAGGTTTTGATAACAGCCGTCGTCGATCAGATCCTGACAGCAGCGCAGCAGTTCCTCGGCCCGCTCGTCGTCGTAGCGGTACCGCATCTTCAGATAGTTGGGCCTGTAGCGCGCCTGACCCCAGAACGCGAACCACACGGCAAGCTTCTTGCCGGTGCAGATTTTGGGATCGAAGTCGGCGCCGACAATCGCGGCAAGCTGGCGCGCCGGTTCCGGTCCTGCATTCGCCACCGCGGCGCGCCAGCAGTCATAGTGCTCGGTCGCAAGGAAGCCGAGCGTCTCGATATAGAGGTCTTCCTTGCTCTTGAAGTGGAAGTTGACGATGCCGTGGGAGAGCTTCGCGGTCTTCGTCACCGTTTCCAGTGTCGTGCCGGAAAAGCCGCGCTTGGAGATCGAGTCGAGCGTCGCGTTGATCAGCTGCTGGCGCCGCGCTTCCTTCGTCGCGGTGCGCCCGGCGCCCGCCTTCTTCGCTGTATGAGTTTCGGGCATCAGACCAGCCTGGCGGGGTGAGACGGCGCCGGCATCGCCGCTGCGCGCAGCGTCAAGGTGGACCAAACGGCGGCGAGCCGTTGCCGGACCGCCGCCTTTTTGGTTGGGCCGAGGTTTGTCAAAGCCTTTTGAGCGATGTCGGCGATCTCAAACGGTCGCGGCCTAACCCTCGTCCAACTGCGCCTGCGTCGTGACGCCATCGATGCTTCGCGGTTCGCCGTAGCCCGCCGGCGGCCAAGCCAGGCAACGGTCTTGATCGGCGCCGGTCAGGAAACCGCCGGCAGCGCCGTCGGGCCCGCCCCAGCGGTCGGACTGGCCGTTGTCACGGTAGTTATAGAACAGGTACTCGGTCTCCAGGTCATAGCCTAGGGCGACCGCTTGTTCGGTCAGATTGCCGTTTTCGTCGACCCAGGCGATGCCGTTGGCGTCCAGGAAGTAGTCGTCGGCCATGACGCCAAGGAGAAACTCGTTGCATTCATCACCATGACCGAAGTCACGGTTGTCGAGCGTGCGGCCGATGCGGGCGTTACACTCCGGTGTAATGTCGTTCATGCCGTAGAACGACGACTCCATGAAGGGTGAGCCATCCCATTCGATCAGACGACCGTCCTCGTCGGTGGCGAAATGGCCGCCGGCGGTGTGCAGCATCAGCCACCAGCCCTCGGCCTCTTCCTCGGCAACCGTCCTGATGTAGTCGCGGTACCACTCGACGTAATAGCCGTAGGACTCCCACGGCCAGTCGACGACGCCGGTCAACGCCTGGCAGTCGTAGTCGTCCTCGGCGCAGGTGCCGCCGCGTTCACCTTCGGTGTTGTAATAGGCCCAGCAGATGGTCGATTGGCCGAGATCGGTGTTGTCGTAGCGCTTTTGCAGATCGTAGAGATGGGCGTGGATAACGGGATAACGAATGCTGTCGAGCAGCTGTTGCGAGGGTTCCAGTGTCAGGAGCCCGTTCTCCGAATCGATGATCAGCGTGATCTCGCCGTTGACGTTCGGGTCGCCGTTCGGAACCCAGCCGGGTTCGTAGCTGTTGGGCGCCCCGCAGACCTGGAACGTGTAGGTCAACAGCTCGGCGCGTGCGGTCGCCGTGAGCGCCATCGCGACGGCGACGATGGCGGCCAATCCAAACGTCTTGAGAGTCTTCGCGATCATGGTGTTCTCCTGCCTGCTGCGCCGTGCGGTCGCCCATCGTCATGACACATCCGGCCAAGCCGGGCGGCATCGACGTCGGGTGTTGCGTGGCGTTTCCCGATGGTCAATTTTTGACTGTCCAGTCAGTCAGATCAAGTCTAAAGTCGTGATCCGCCGACGGGCAGATGCAAGCGCGCCCGAGGGTCACGGCGTTGCCGATGCGGTCGCGGCTCATCGGCACGATCAACGGGTTCGTTGTGCTGTCCGGCAACCATTGATGGGGAAAGACGATGCGGCTGTTTGTTTCACCCAAGATGTTCATTGTGGCGATCATGCTTTGCTTGCCGGCGGGCCTTTCGCCGGGGCAGGCGACAGCCCAGGACGGCTCCGTCCTGCTCGACACGGCGCGGCCTTTCACGGCGGAAGAGCTGACCGAATACCTCGCCGGCAAGACCCAGGTCTGGGACCAGGGCGGCGCCTATTATGCGTCCGATTGGTCGCTTGATACGCTTTGGGCCGGTGATCGCGAGAGCGGCACCTGGTCCGTCACCGAGGACGGTGCGCTGTGCTGGCACATCCCAAGCTGGGGCACGCTTGAGTGCGAGGCCTACTTCCATAACGGCGACATCATCAGCGCGACCTACGAGGGCGAGACATTCCTGGCGCCGGAGATCCAGGACGGCAACACCCTGGATGCGCTGCACGCGGGCGCAGAAGCGGACGAGGCTGCGGCGAACATCGATCCCTATGAGGGCAAGACGCTGTTGACCGCCGATGAGACGACCGCGCTGGTATCGGGCAAGACAGTGCTTTGGGCGCCCGACGGCGGTGCCTATTACGCACCGGACCAGACGCTGCACACAATCTGGAACGGCGTGCGCCAGACCGGCACCTGGAGCGTCAACGACGAGGGTGCCGTCTGCTGGCACGTGGCCGGCTGGGGCCCGACGCCGTGCGAGTCCTATTACTATGAGGACGGCAGCCTGATGGCGATCTTCAACAGCAAGGCGTCTGTCGCCGGCGAGCATGTCGAGGGCGATCAGACGGACTCGCTTTAGATCTCGGTGGGAGCAGGGCGCAACAAAGACGCCCGGAAGGCCAGACGCGACGGCCCCGAGCCACGATGCCGGCGGGTTCCTCTCTTCCGCCGGCCCAGCCGCACCTTGCCGCGGCCCGTGCGCTCAAGGTAAAGAAGGCGCGGGGCCTGTAGTTCAATTGGTTAGAACCCACCGCTCATAACGGTGTTGTTGCAGGTTCGAGTCCTGCCGGGCCCACCACCTCTTTCCATAATGCAGATTATCGAACCTACGAACGGCGATTTGAGTATTCGGTTTGCATCTTATAGGCGCGTCAGCGCAATGCGGCCGTCACCGAGAGGTATGACCTATTTGATATTTGTCCAGGCACCGGCATGATCATCGTTTCTGGAGTTGCGATGCCGCTCGCCACAACGTTCACCATGTTGCTTAGTATGGTTTGTCGCCGTTGATGGTGACACGCCACATCAGGCGCTTGCTGCCGGGGTAGTCGTTGGCCGCATAATGCTGGGTGCAGCGGTTGTCCCAGAAGACGAGCGCGCCCTCGCTCCAGCGCACCCGGCAGGTGAACTCCGGGCGCACCATGTGGCGGTAGAGGAAGTCGAGGATCGGCGCGGCCTCGTCGGACGTCATGCCGTCGATGCCGCAGGTGAAGTACTCGTTGACGAAGAGCGCCTTGCGGCCGGTCTCCGGGTGGGTGCGCACCAGAGGATGGACGACCTTTTCCGGCGCTTCGGCAAAGGCTGCGTCGCGGACGTGGCCTTGGAACGCCGTATGCTCGCCGCGCAGGCGATCGAGCGTGCGGCGCATGGTGGGCGAGAGGCTTTCATAGGCAAGGTACATGTTGGCGAACAGCGTATCGCCGCCATAGGCCGGAATGGTCTTGGCGTAGAGCAGGGAGCCCAGAGACGGGCGCTCCTCCCAGGTGATGTCGCTGTGCCAGCGTCCGGCGAAGCGCGCCTCCTCGTTTTCCTCCGACTTGATCTGCATGATCTCCGGATGGCTTTCCAGACCGGCAACGAACGGGTTGACGTGAAGATCGCCAAAAGCATGGCCCAGGGCGACCAGTTCGTCCGGGCCAAGCTGCTGGTCGCGGAAGACCAGGACCAGATGGTGGAGCAGCGCCTCGCGGAGCGCGCGCTTCATCGCGTCAGCAAGTGGCTTGGCAAGATCGACACCGTCGATCTCTGCACCCAGTCCGCCGGTCAGGGGCTGAACCGAGAAGAGGCCGTGATCCGGCGCAATAGCCTGATCGTCATGGGCGAGCGGCGGCAGGTAGTCAAAGGCAGTCATGGCTCGGCCCTCCGTCAGCGGCCGTTGGCAAAGGCGCCTTCGCCGCGCACGGCATGGGCGATCTGCCGGTGAAAGTGGATCGTGCCGCTATCCCAGTAAGGCGCCAGACGGCCACCGTCATAGCCATCACATTGGCGGCCTTCTTGCAGGCGCCGGCAGATGTCCTCATCCTCGAAGTTCAGCTGGGACCAGTCGGCATACAGGGTTTCGCGCGCTTCTTCGAACTCCGGTGCCTCGGCTGCATCGCCGGCAAAGTAGAACCACATGTGCATGTTCGTCTCACCGGCCGAGACCGGTTCGAACAGAACGACCTGCACATTGGCGGGATAGGCGTTGATGGCGAGGTTGGGAAACAGCGCGCTATAGACCATGCGGCCGTGATACTCCTCGGCCAAGCGCGGCGGTTTCGGCAGGCCAACGCCAGACTTGTTGCCGACCTGGCCCTCGTCGACGTTCTTGAACCAGTACTCCGTCGAAAGGTGATGTCCGGCAACATCCATGGGACGGCGCGATGCCTCGTCCCACGACATCACGCTGTGAAGCGCCGGATGGACGGCGAAGACATGATAGTTGTCGCAATAGTTCTCGACGGCGAGCTTCCAGTTGCAGCCAAAGGAGAACGTCATGCGGTGGGCGCAGCGGAAGGCGCCGAGATCATAGCCGTCAAACCGGTCGGCACCGCCGGCAATGTAGTCGTCAAAGGCCTCGGCCTTGCCGTCCAGGTTGACGAAGATCCAGTCATGCCAGACGGCGGAGCGCACGGGAAACAGGCAGGGCCTCTCGCCGTCGGCGTTGCGGCCGTCGTTGTGGCGGTCCGGTCCGTCATAGTTGGGCCGGTTTCGCAGCGCGCCATCCATGCCATAGGTCCAGGCGTGATAGGGGCAAGTCATGACCGGCTGGCGCGCTACCGGCTCGGTCAGGAGCCGCGCGCCGCGGTGGGGGCAGACGTTGAAGAAGACGTGGATGTTGCCGTCCTGGGCGTGACTAAGGATCAGCGACTGGCCGGCGACATCGACCGGGCGGGCATCGCCCCTGTTCGCGATATCGCTGACCAGCCCGGCAAAAACCCAGCTTCTGGCAAACAGCGTGCTGCGCTCCAGTTCGAGAAACCTCTCGGACGTGAACGCCGCGTTGGGTAGCCCACGTGCGCCTTCCGTCGGCCGGTCAAATCCGGCCATCACGTCGTCGGTCAAGACGTCATGCGCGTGGCCGTTTGCGCCGTTCGCTCGGTTGGATGTCATGTTTGACCCTCCTGCCTCTTGCCATCGCCGGTGGTCACGGCATGGCAAATGTTTCTGTCAATTCCACGAGTTCACGGTTGAACGGGATGGTGTCGCCCAACGGCTCGCCGAGGTCCCGGGCGAAACGGTGGCCGCTGTAGACCGCCGCCGCGATCGTGCCTGGCGCCAGGCCGTCGCCAATTCTGGTGACACGGCGAATGCCGGCATCCTTGAGGGCGGCCTCATCGGCCATGAGATCATGGTAAAGCCCGTCATTGGCCAGCGGCGCGGTAACCAACACCGCGTGGCCGCAGGCCCGCTCGAACGACTGCCCGCCGAAGATCGGTTTGATGGTAACCGAACCGTCGCCGACTTCGGTCACCGCGTGTTTGGCCAGGACCTCAATGCCCACGTCATGCATGCGCGCTTGAATGCGGCCGAGCTCCAGCGTGTATTGGGTCCAGGTCGAGACATAGGCGCCGGTCGTTACCAGAGTCACGTCATGGCCGTCGGCGGCGAGTTTCTCCGCGATCACGCCACCCAGATAATAGTGGTCGTCATCGAACACGATGACGGGCCCGTCGACCGTGGCGCCGTCCATGATGTCATCGGGCGTCAGCACGTGTTTGGCGTTATCGACCGCGCCTGGCATCGGGAACTCGTGGTAGCGGCCGCCACCATCGCGCCGCCACGTCGCGCCGGTTGCCGTGGCAACCAGCGAACAGCCGGTTTCGAGGGCCTGATCGGCGTCGAGGCGGCTGTCCATGAAGATCTCGACGTTCGGCATGGTCTGTATCTGGCCGATGCGCCAGTCACGGACGCGGCCCCAGGCGGATAAGCCGGGCAGGCGACTTTCGCGCGCCGAACGGCCACCCAGTTCGGTCCCGGCCTCCGCCAGCATGACGTCATAGCCGCGCTGGCCGAGCGCGCGGGCGGCTTCAAGACCAGCCGGGCCGGCGCCGACCACCAGAACACGATCGTCGGTGTCCTTCGAAGCGATGCGTTCGGGGTGCCAGCCCTTGCGCCACTCCTCGCCTTTGGTCGGGTTCTGGGTGCAGCGCATGGGAACGCCCAGATTGTCACTGGCGACGCAGATGTTGCAGCCGATGCATTCGCGGATGTCCTCGATCCGGCCTTCCTCGATCTTCTTAGGCAGGAAGGGATCGGCAATCGAGGGCCGCGCGGCGCCGATCATGTCCAGCACGCCTTTCTTGATCAGGCTCACCATGCGGTCAGGCGAGGTGTAGCGGCCGACGCCGACGACCGGCTTGGAGGTCAGCTGTTTGACGAACTTGATGTAGGGCTCCTGGAAGCCCTCCTCGGCAAAGCGCGAGGTGATGGAGTCGTTGTCCCAGTCGCTACAGTTGATGTCCCACAGGTCGGGCAGCTCACCCAGCAACTCGATGACCTCCTTGCCCTCGCGCTCGGCCAGCATGCCCTTGTCGCCGAGCAGTTCGTCGACCGCCAATCGCACGACCACACCCATGGTGTCGCCGACCGCGTCCTTGGTGTCTTCGATGACCTCGCGCAGCAGGCGTGCGCGGTTTTCCATCGAGCCGCCATACTCGTCCGTGCGCTGATTGTGGCGCGGCGACAGGAAATGCATGGCGAGTGACAGATCGTGACCAGCATAAACGCAGATAATGTCAAAGCCTGCCTTCTTGGCGTTGAGCGCGGCGTTGCGGTGCCAGCGCCGATAATCCGCGATGTCCTTCTTGTCCATGGCGCGGGCATGTACCGGGTTGATGCCGAGCGCGGGCTTGGCCGAGGGCGCCAACGGCACCTCGCGGCTGGTCAGGTTCAGGGCGTGATAACCCATATGCGTCAGTTCGACGCCGGCCAGACTGCCATGTTGGTGGACCAGTTCGGTCATGCGCGCCAGGGTCGGGATATCGCGCTCGTCCCACAAGCGGATCTCGCGGCTGGTTTCCGTCGTCGGATGGATGTCGCATTGCTCGGTGCACAGGACCGCCCAGCCGCCCTCGGCCTTGACCCCACGCATCACCGCCATGGCGGTCGGGTGGGTGCGGCCCATGCCGTTGCAGTGGGGCACCTGATAGAACCGGTTGCGCGCCGTGACCGGCCCGATCTGCACGGGCTCAAACAGAATATCGTAGCGGGGATCACGGCTCATGACCGAGCAAACTCCTTCACTTTGCGCTTCGCCAGCCGGCGCGCGACGCAATTGTTCGTGAAATTTTGGTTCATTTGTTTCATTCTGTCGAGAGAACAGTCGATTGCCAGGAGGAGAGCATGGCGCAACCTGTTGTCGCGATCCACGACAGCGATCAGGAGAACGCGGAGCAGACGATGCGTGCCGACCTCGCGGCCGCCTTCCGCCTTGCTGATCGGTTCGGCTGGTCCCAACTGGTGTGGAACCACATCACGGCGCGTTCGCCCGACAATCCCGGCAACTTCCTGATCAATCCCATGGGCGTGCGCTGGGACGAGATGACCGCGTCCATGCTGGTCAAGGTCGATATCGACGGCAATGTCATCGAGGGCGAGGGGCTGGTGCCGAAGGCAGGCTTCGTCATTCACAGCGGCATCTTCGAGGCCCGCCCTGACATCAACGCTGTCGTCCATACCCACACCAATGACGGTATCGCGGTTGCTGCCCTGCAAGACGGTCTGCAGCCAATCTGCATGGAAGCGCTCTACTTCTATGACAATGTCGGTTACCACGGCTTCGAAGGCTCCAGCATGGACCTTGACGAGCGCACCCGTCTTGCCGAGAGCCTTGGCGCCAACAAGGCGATGATCCTCAGGAACCACGGGTTGCTGACCGTCGGCTCGTCCATCGGCGAGGCGTTCACCTTGATGTATTGGCTGGAACGCGCCTGCGAAGTGCAGATGAAAGTCATGGCGAGTAACGCAGCTTGGCGACCGGTGCCGGAGGCGATGTGCGAACACTATGCCCATCAAGAAACCGAGCCGCAGGATGTTACCGAGGATTTCCGCCCGGGTGTTCATGAATGGCCTGCCTTGGTGCGGTTGCTGGACAGGGATGATCCGGGCTTTCGCGACTAAGCCAGTACGTCTGCGCCGGCACGATCAATCTGATCAGCACCCAGGTCACGCGTGATCTCGACGAGTCGCGGTCCGATCTGCTCGCGCATGGTCGACTCGCTGAGTACAAAGGACGGCGCGCCGCAGTTGAGAGCCAACGGGGTTCCGCCGGGGAACCGCAACGGCACGGCGACAGCGTGAATCTCGGGGCGCCAGTCGCCCAGCGAGATGCAAAAACCGTCGCGTTGCACGCTCTCATTCGCTGCCGTGATACCGCGTTCGATCTTGCGTGTCAGAACGCCTTCCGACTGCAGCGTCGTCATTGTGCGGGCGAACGCGTCCGCATCGAGCGCGGCCAGATAGGCCCTGCCCATCGCGGTACGCTCCATCGGCATCTGAGAGCCGAAGGAGAATTTCAGCACCAGTGCGCCGGAACCGGGCACGTGCTCGACATAGGTCATCCTGGCGCCGGCCGGCGCGGCGATCGCCACGGACGCGCCGGACTGTTCGGCCAACTCACGCATGAGCGGACGGGCGCGTTCGCGGATGCTGAGCGTCGACAGCAGGGGCGCGGCGAGAGCAATCAATCCGGCGGCGAGGCTATAGGTGCCGGTGCGCTCGGCGTAAGCCAGGTAGCCCAGACGGGTCAGCGTGTTGGTCAGGCGTGAGACCGTTGGTTTCGAGAGTCCGGTCCGCTCGGTGATCTCGGTGTTGCTGAGATCTGCGTCGGCCTCGCCAAACGCGCGCAGAATGTCGAAGCCGCGCTCCAGCGCGACAACGTATTGCGGATCGCGGCCCTTTGCCTCGCTCTCTGTTGGTTCGATCGAATAGTCCCGTCGTCTGCTCACGTCATCATCGTCCCTTGGAAACCGACCGATTGAACCAGCTTCGGTCGAAAAAATCTTGTGAAATTAAATTTTGCTTTATTTCTTTCATGAAATCTAGAATCATAATTTTCAAACCGGTGTGCCGGTCAATCATCGAGGGAGGACAAAATGGTCATGCAAGGGGCAAGGAGTTGGCTGACGGGCGCGGCGATGGCGCTCGCAATGGGTGCTTCGGCGCCGGCAGCTTTGGCAGAGGCGCCGGAATCCGACGAGACGATCAAGCTCGGCGTCAACGAATGGACAACCCAGCAGGTCATTACGCGCGTCGCCCACCAGCTCCTGGAGGAGATGGGCTACAACGTCGAGTCGGTGACGGTCGGCTACTACCCGCAGGTCGAGGCAATGGTCCAGAATGACATTACGGCGACCTTGGAACTGTGGCCGAACAACATCGGCGAGGGCGTCTACGAAGCGCTCGACAATGGCGAACTCGTTCATCTGGGCAATCACGAAATCGAGGGCGGCGGTCAGTACTACTATCCCGTTTACATGGAAGAGCAGTGCCCCGGCCTGCCGGACTACAACGCCCTGAAAGACTGCATCGATCTCTTTGTCGCGCCGGATACCGCGCCGTCGGGCCGGTTTGTCGGCTATCCCGCCGATTGGGGCAACACGTTCTATGAAGAGCGGTTCGAGGCTCTGGGCCTTGACCTTGTCCCGATCGCCGCCGGCGGCGAAGGCGCGCTGATCGCCGAAATGAAAAGCGCGTGGGAACGCGAGGCGCCGCTTCTGATCCACTTCTGGACGCCGCACTGGGTGTTCAGCGAGTACGACTATCGTGTGCTCGAGATGCCGCTCGACGAATCGATCACCTATGAGAACTGCTTCAATGACCCAGCCTGGGGCCCCAATCCCGACATGACTCATGACTGCGGTCAAGCGCCGCAAAAGGGCATCTTCAAGGCGGCCAATCCCGGCATCGACGAGACTTGGCCGGCAGCGGCCGAGCTCTTGCGTCAGCTCTCGTTCACCAACGAGGACGCGACATGGATGCTGGTCGAGGTCGATCAGGGCGGCCTGAGTCAGGATGAGGCTGCCGCCAAGTGGATCGAGCAAAACCGGGACAAGGTCAACGGTTGGATGGATGCGGCCGCCGGTTCCTGACCACCGACACGAAAGTCACGATAGGCCACAATTGGAGCGGCCCTAGAGCGGATTCACCCATCTTGATGGAATCTGCTCTTAGGGGCCGCTCCTTTCGTTTGACGTTAGACCGGCGGGTGGCGTGATCAGCCGGGGTCGAGCTTGGGCGCGGCCGCCTTGCAATAGGCCATTTTGCGGACGAGCTTGTCACCGCGGAAATGGAGGAGGTCGAGGCCGCGCAGCTTCACCGGCTTGCCGTCGACCTCCATGTTGAGCGTCCAGCTCGCCATGACCTTGTCGGTCTCGGGCTCGGCGAAGAAGTCCTCGTCGTCGAACCGGATCGTGCCGCGGTCGCCGCACACCAGGGGCACAAAGGCCTCGCGGATTGCCGCCGGGCCGCTGTGGCTGCCGCCATTGGAGTCTTCGTAAACAGCGTCCTCGGCAAAGAACGACGCCACGCCATCGATGTCCTGGCGGTTGAATGCGTCGACGAACTGCTTCGTCAGGTCCTCAAGTTCCGTGCGACGGTTTGTCATGAGCGCCTCCCTCTCGGTCGCATAGTCTGAATTGCCATTCTAGCGTATTGGTTACTGCCTGGCGCGTTAGCCTGACGGCGCCATCGCGCTCAATCAACCAGCGCCTGCTTATAGTGCTGCCAGGTGATGGCATTGAAGTGCTGGGCGGCTTCCTCGCGGGCGTGGACGTAGCGGTTGTAAGGCTGACCCGCGGACTTGATGTTGTCGTACTGAACGGCGGTGATCTCGTTGTCTTCCCGGTAGGTCTGATCCCACAGGTCGATCCAGGCATCGATCCGCTCAGGATCGCTGTCGCGGTCGCCAAGATAGTGGGTGACGTGCTGCGTCACGCCGGGCGCGACCGGGACCATGCCGGTCATGTGCAGGAGGTCGTCGTGTTCGATCAGCACGATACCGGGAAACACTTGATATGACCGGAATGTCTGACTGGTGAGTTGGTTGCTCGCGACCTCGGGCTGGGGTTCCCAGGTATTGGTCATGAAGCCATCGCCGTAGATGGCATCGGTATCTTCCGGCCTGGAGCGAAAGGCGGCCCCGAACGATTCACCGTGGATGTTCGGGCAGTGGTAACACTCCGTCCCGTTGTCGTACCAAAGCTTCCAATTCGTGCCGATGTCGTACGTGATCTCCTTGCGCATGATGTAACGATCGGGTTCGGAGCAGAAACCAACGCTCTCGACGTTGTCGGCGAACGCCGGATGGCATTCGCGAAACGGACGGGCGGTGGGGTCGGGATTGACAAGGATCGCCGGCCCGAATTGTTCGACGGCGACGGGCCTGAGCGCGAGCTTGTCCTGGCAGAATCCAGCGTCGCCATCAGCATCCGGCGCGTTGGCCAGCGTGCCGTCCAAGTTATAGGACCAACCGTGGTAGCGACAGACGAGCCTGAGGCACTTCGACCGGTCACCTTCGACGACCGTGTAGCCGCGGTGACGGCAGATATTGAGGAAGGCGCGCAGTTCGCCATCGCGGTCACGAGTTACAACGATTGGGTACTTGCCCATCTGGCGTGTGACGACATCGCCCGGTTCGGCGAGCTTGTGGACGGGACCGAAATAGAGCCAGTTCTTCGCGAAGATTGTCTCCATCTCGAAGTCGAAGATCGCGGGGTCCCAGTAGAACCGCGTCGGCAGGCTCCAGTTGTCGGCGATCCGGGCGTCGATCTCCGCGACGTCGATGTCCAGGGTTGCGGGCGCGTCCATAGCCTAGCCTCCGCTCAGGTAAGGTGGCACAGCTTAGGGCGTAGCGTGAAAATTGTGAATATGAATTTCACGGGCAGCGCCCGGAGTGCCGCTTCGTGCAGTTCTCTGGTGTTTCTTGACCGACCCCGGGCGTGGCGTCCTGATGTGATAAACCAGATTCGATCGATTTCGTCATTGTCTGAAATGAAATTTCATGGAAGTCTTTTCACGATGCGGAGGCACACGAAGAACCCATGAAGACCGATAAGGCCAGCGGAAACGAGCGCGTTCGTGAGCTGTTGGGCGAGGCCGCGCTTGTCCGGCTTCACGCGGATGTCGCCGACGGTAGCGGTCTACCAAACGTGGCCTACACCAGTTCGGAATGGCTCGACCTGGAGCGCCGGCATCTGATGTTTGGGATGTGGATGCTGGCGGGCTTCGACGACCAGATCCCTGATCCCGGCGACGCATTGCCGGTGACTGTCGCCGGCTGCCCGCTTATTCTGGTGCGCCAGCGCGATGGCGCGATCCGCGCATTTCACAACGTATGCCGACATCGTGGCGCCGTCATCGTCACCGAACCGTGCAAGGGTCTGGCGGCGTTGACCTGTCCTTATCATGCATGGGCTTACGGCCTGGACGGGACGATCAGGACGCGGCCGCACTTCTTCGGTGGCGGAAAACACGACGTGACCAAGAAGAACGACGGGCGCGCCAATCTGGCTGACGTTCGCTGTGAAACCTGGCGCGGCGTTCTCTTCGTCAACATCGACGGTCAGGCCGCGCCGCTAGCCGATCATATGGCGCCGATCGATGCGCATCTGGACGGCTGGGCATCGCAACGGCTCGCCTATGGCGGCTCGCTCGCCTACGAGATCGCCGCGAACTGGAAACACGTCCACGAGAACTTCGTCGACGTCTACCACAAGTTCGCCATCCATCCCGAGCTCTGCACCTTCGCGCCCCTGGAGACCAGCAACCCTATGGTGCCGATCGCCGATCACATCCTGAAGACATGGCATGTGATCGCCGAACCCCATGAGGGCCGAGGCGTCGGACTGCCCTTCCTGCCAGGCTTGCCGGATGTCCTGCATCGTGAAGGCCGCATGTTCACCATGATCCCGACCTGCGACATCAACCTGTGGCCTGACCACATCGCCTTCCTGGTCGCAGAACCGACAGGACCCGGCACGACGCGCGAGACGATCCATATCCTGTTCAATCAAGAGGCCATGGCAGGCCAGTACGATCAGACACGCCAAGCCGTTTTCGACACCTGGGACGCGCTTAACCGCGAAGACATCGTGCCGCTTGAGTCCATGCAGCGCGGACGCGCCTCGCCCGGCTTTGACGGCGGCAGCCTGTCGCCGTTCTGGGATCCCGGCACCCAGCATTTCGCGCGGCAGGTCGCTTCTTTGATGATTGAGAGCGGAGCATGAAACTCGACGACGTCTTCGACGCGCAGTTCCGCGAACGGCTAGCGAAGCCAGCCGGCGACGGCGGCACGTGTCTTCCGAACCCCTGTTACACCAGCCGCGAGTGGCTTGAGATCGAGAACGAGCGCCTGTTCGCGCGGACCTGGGTCTTCGCCGGCTGCATCGATCAAATCCCGGAGCCTGGCGATGTCCTTCCGCTTACCATTGCCGGCAAGCCAATCATGCTGGTTCACGGCCGCGACGGCGAGATTCGCGCTTTCCACAACGTTTGCCGCCATCGCGGCGCGCTTGTCGTCGACGAGCCTTGCCACGGAAAGGCGGTGCTGACGTGCCCCTACCATGCGTGGACCTACGGTTTGGATGGCAGGCTCAAGAACCGCCCTCCCTTCCACGGCGCCGATAGGCACGATCGGCCGGGGAATGGTGGCGGGCCAGGCCTTGTACCGATCCGGATCTCGCGTTGGTACCGCTTCTTCTTCGTCAACCTTGATGGCCGAGCTCAGGAATTCGAAGACTTCATCGCGCCCCTGGCGCGCCGGCTGCCCCATCACGACCTTAACGCGCTACGCCTCGGCAAGACGCTGGTCTGGGAGTTCCGTGCCAATTGGAAGATCGTTTTCGAGAACTACTTCGACAACTATCATGTTGGCACCATCCATCCGCGCCTCGACGCCTTCTTGCCGATGACGCAACGCCGGCCATTCGAGCCCGACGGACCGCTGCTACAATTCGAAGCCCTTTTTGACGAGCCGGAGGCAGGCCGAGGGGTCGGGCTGCCGCACTATCCAGGCGTGCCGAAGGAACTAGCGCATTTCGAAGCCGGCTATCATCTCTTCCCCAGCGTTTGTTTCCAGATCTGGCCGGATCAGTTGACGGTCTTTCAGGTGTTCCCGGTCGCTCACAATCACACGGTCGAACACCTGCACATATTCTTCGTCGGGCAAGGCGCCAGCGAGCCCGCTTACGAAGAGGCTCGTCAAAGTGTCTATGACATGTGGGATGAGCTGAATCAGGAGGACATTAACGCAATCGAGTGGATGCAGTCTGGACGCATGTCGCCTGCTTTCGATGGCGGACGTTTGTCTGGCTATTGGGATCCGTCGCTGCAGCATTTCGCGAGGCTGACAGTGGACTTGATGTCGTGAACCATCTGCAGTTTCCTCACCTTTTCTCGCCGATCGAGATCCGCGGCAAGGAGATCAAGAACCGGGTCTTCGTGCCTGGCCACAACACCGCTCTATCGGAAGCCGGTAAGATCGGCGATGCCATGATCGCCTATCACGAGGCGCGCATGAGAGGCGGCGTCGGCATGATCATGACCGAGGTCCACTGCGTGCATCCGACCTATATGCCGCTGGGCCGCGCCTGGGCGACCAACGACGACTGCCTGCCGGGGCTGCGCCGTTTGGCCCAAAAGGGCCGGGACTATGGCGTCAGGATCATCGGCCAGGTGTTCCATCCCGGCCGGGTCGCGGCAGCTTCGATCGACGGCACCAAGATGGTCACCTACGCGCCATCCGAGGTGCCTGACGAGATGTACAAGCATGTGCCGACACCGCTGACGACCGATCTCGTGCGCGAAATCGTGACGGCGCATGGCGACGGCGCCGCGCGCATGGCGGACGCCGGGCTGGACGGCGTCGAGATCATCTCCAGCATGGGTTACCTGGCGTCCCAATTCATCAATCCCCGTCTCAACCGTCGCGACGATGAATACGGCGGGTCGTTCGAGAACCGAATGCGCTTCGTGCGCGAGGTCGCCACCGACATCCGCGCCAAGATCGGTGACGATATGCTCCTGGGATTGCGAATATCCGCCGACGAGATGGACGAGGAGGGGCTCACCATGGAGGAGTCGCGCGAGGCTTGCGCCGCTCTCGATGCCGATGGCGTGCTCGATTATCTCAACATCGTCTTGGGCTCCACGGCGACTTACACGGGCTGGCAGCACCTCATTCCGCACATGCAGTATGATGCCGGGTACACGGGGGAAAAGTCCGGCGCCATCAAGTCGGCGGTCAAACGCGTACCCGTCATGATCGCCGGCCGCATCAACCAGCCCCAGATCGCCGAGAGGATCCTGACCGATGGCGAGGCCGACATGATCGGCATCGTGCGCGGGCATATCGCCGACCCTGAGTTCATGAATAAGGCGCGCGAAGGACGCCTGGATGACATCCGCGCCTGCATCGCCTGTGACCAGGCATGCATTGGCCATCGGTTGAAGGGTTTTCCTGTGTCCTGCATCCAGTATCCCGAGACCGGCCGTGAATTGGACTTTGCCGCCAAACCCAAGGTCGACAATCGGCGCAAGGTCTTGGTGGTTGGCGGTGGGCCGGCGGGCATGAAAGCAGCCGCCGTCGCCGCAGAACGGGGCCACGACGTGACACTTGTCGAAAAGGCGAACCAACTGGGTGGACAGGCGCTGATCGCCCAGCTTCTGCCCGGCCGCGCGGAGTTCGGCGGCATCGTCACCAACCTGCAGCGCGAATGCGAGATCCAAGGTGTCGAGATCCGCTGCGGCGTCCACGCAACCACCGAGACGATTGCGGCCGAAGCGCCCGACGTCGTCATCACCGCGACCGGCGCGACGGAGCATCGCCCCGACCTGGAGGGCATGGACAGCGCCCATGTGATCGGCGCCTGGGGCGTCGCACAGGGTACGGCCAATGTCGGGTCCAGGGTCGTGGTTTATGACTGGCACGCCAACTGGATCGGCCTTGGTGTCGCCGAGAAGCTGGCACGGGACGGCTGTTCGGTCCGGCTTTGCGTCAATGGCCCAATGGCCGGCGAACACCTGCCGATGATGGTGCGCGATGGCTGGATGGGCCAGCTGCACAAGCTCGGCGTCGAGGTCATCCCCTATGCCCGACTCTACGGCGCCGACGAGACAAGCGTCTTCATGCAGCATGTTACGAGCGGTGAGCCGATCATCTGCGAAGACGTCGAAACCCTGGTGCTCGCTACGCCGCACAAGCGCGAAGCCGGGCTGTGGGAGTCGCTCTATGGAGGCGGAGTCGAGCTCCATCTGGTCGGTGACGCGCTGGCGCCGCGCACGGCGGAAGAAGCGGTGCTGGAAGGGCTGAAGGCTGGATTCGCTGTCTAGCGCGATTGGAATCGGAAGGAGGCGGTTATGCCTTTCATGCGTATCAACCACTTCACATTGAAGCCCAACACGAAGGCGGCGATTGAGAAGGAGGCGGAGGACTTCCTGGCCAACAACGACCCCGAGGAGTCCGGTCTAATGTACATCCTCGATGTGTTTGACGACTCCGGCCGCGGCTCCATCGGTATCACCATATGGAGCGACAAGGAGAAGTTCGAAGCGAGCGGCAAGCGGTGGCCCGACGTCATGCAGAACATGGAACATTTGCTCGATGGCGACTATTGGCGCGAGGAGTTTGAGCTCACCGTCCACAACCTGCCGAAACGAGCCTAGCGTTTCCAGCACCCAGGCGACGCAATACCTATCGCGGCACCAGGAGACAAATGCGCATGACCGCGTTTCCCCATCTCTTCGAACCGCTGGAGATCCGAGGTCTTGAGCTCAAGAATCGCGTCGCATTCGGCCCCCACGGCACCAGCCAGGGACGTACACCGGGCACGTTGCCGGACCTGGTCGCCTATCATGAGGCTCGCGCAGAGGGCGGCGTCGGGTTGATCATCACCGAAGCCCATACAGTTCATGAGAGCTACGAGGTCCGCCACAGTCTGCTGGCCGTCAGTGACGACGATGCCATCCCGGAGTTGCGCGCGATTGCCGACGTCGCGCACAAGCGCGGCGCGCGCATGTTCGGCCAGCTGTTTCACCCTGGCCGTGCCGTCGCCAGCAGAAAGAACGGCGCTTTGCTCGCCGCCTATGCGCCGTCGGAAGTCCCGGACGAGCGCCATCACGTCATGCCGGCGCCAATGTCGGAGATCATGATCCGTGACATCATCCGCGCCTATGGCGATGGGGCACGCCGCATGGCCGAGGCCGGTTTGGACGGTATCGAGTACATGGTATCGATGGGCTATCTGCCGGCGCAATTCGTCAATCCCCGGACCAACCATCGCACCGACCTCTATGGTGGCAGCTTCGAGAACAGATTGAGGTTTCTCACCGAATCGCTCACCGCCATTCGCGATGGCGTTGGCGACGAGACCGTGGTCGGCATCCGTATCTCGGTCGACGAACTCGATCAAGGCGGTCTGACGCCTGATGAGAGCGTTGCCATCACCAAGGCGCTCGGCGACGCCGGCTTGATCGACTACGTGAACGTCATTGGCGGCTCCGGCGCGTCGGTCGGCGGCGCCGTTCACATTGTACCGCCGATGTTCGTGCCTAACGCTTATCTGACCGATGGCGCCGCGTTGCTGAAAAGCGAGACCGGCCTGCCGACCATGTTGGGTGGACGCATCAATCAACCACAGACCGCCGAGCAGGTGATCGCCGCCGGCCAGGCCGACATGGTTTCGTTGGTGCGTGCGTTGATCTGCGACCCCTTCTTCGCAAGCAAGGCCAAGGCTGGGCGGGCCGACGAGATCCGCGCCTGCATCGGTTGCAACCAAGCCTGCATCGGCCACCGCCACATGGGCGCTATCGTCTCCTGTATCCAGCATCCTGAAACCGGCCGCGAGCGCACGCTGCCTCACGTCAAACCGAAGGCGGATGTCTCACGGAAGGTCATGGTGGTCGGCGGTGGACCGGGAGGCATGAAGGCTGCCGCTAGCGCTGCCGAGCGCGGCCATGACGTCACTCTTTATGAGAAAGCCAGCCAGCTTGGCGGCCAGGCACTGCTCGCCCAACTGTTGCCCGACCGCGCTGAGTTCGGCGGTATTGTGACCAACCTGACGCGTGAATTGGAACTCTGCGGCGTGCGCGTCGGGAAAGGTATCGCGGTCGATGCCCTGATGGTCGAGCGTGAAGCGCCGGATGCCGTGATCATCGCGACCGGCGCGGTTCCCTATCGTCCGGGACTTGATGGGCTCGGCGAAGCGCACGCGGTCGATGCCTGGTCGGTGATCAAGGGCGAAGCCAATGTCGGCGGGCGTGTCGTCGTCGCCGATTGGCGCTGCGATTGGGTTGGTATGGGTGTAGCCGAAATTCTGGCGCGTAATGGCTGCCATGTGCGCCTCTACTGCCAGGGCGTGATGCCCGGCCAGAACCTGCAGGCCTATCTGCGCGACCACTGGATCGGCGTCCTGGACGGCCTAGGCGTCGAAACGCGGGCCTTTGCCCGCCTGTTTGGCGCCGACTCCGGCAGCGTCTATTTCCAGCACATGACCAATGGTGAGGCGATGATCGTCGATGACGTCGAGACACTGGTGCTGGCGCAGGGTCATAGGCGCGAGGCCGCCCTGGCCGATAGCCTTGCCGAGACGTGGGACGGCGAAATCCATGTCATCGGCGATGCGCTCTCCCCGCGCACTGCCGAAGAGGCCGTGATGGAGGGGCTTGAGGCGGCGATGGCGCTCTAGCCAGCTTTGATTTCGTGTAGGCACCGCCATAGGATGCGCGCGGGTTTGATCGCTGGCCTCGAGGAGTAACAAATTGGCAGCAAAAGCGGCCGCATTGCCTGATGAATCACCTGGTGTATTGACTCTGGGTGCGGAGATCCGCGCCTTGCGCAAGGTGAAAGGCCTGACCTTGACCGATTTGGCGGAGAAGACCGGCAAGTCGATCGGCTACCTAAGCCAGGTCGAGCGCGATATCACCAAACCGAACGTCAAGGTGTTGCAGGAGATTGCCGACGCTCTGGGCGTCGACAACGGCTGGTTCTATCCGCCTGGCGAGAGCGCCGACCCACGCGAAAGGAGGTTCATCGTACGTGCGAAGAACAGGCGCCAGCTTTCTTACTCGCGTCTCGGTCAAGCCAACTATCTCGGCATGAGCGACTATCTCCTTTCGGCGAACCTGGAAGGCCGGCTCGCCATCGGCATCAGCACACTCCATCCCGGCTGCTCGTCGGGCGACGATGACTACAGCCATGACGGTGAGGAAGCGGGCTATGTCATGGAGGGCCGTCTTGAACTGACGATTGATGGCGAAACGTTCACGCTCGAAGCAGGAGACAGTTACTCGTTTCCGAGCCACCATAGTCATCGGTTCCACAACCCGACATCGCAGAACACCGTTTTCCTTTGGGCCAACACACCCATCTCGTTCCACTATTGACGCGAGTTTGCAAACCCTGATGTTGGCCGCAAAATGCCTCCGGGGAGTGACGCCGGATCTCCACGAGCTCCCTGATAGCGGCTAGAATTTCCCTGTTTAGACCTTGGTTCTTCCCTGTTCCGCACGGCGGCAAGCCAGTCTCTAACACGTTGAAATAACGTGATTAATTTGAGGCGAGAAACCGAGATTAGGCCAAATCAAAGCGAAACTCCCTGTACTTTTCCTGTTAACACAGAAACTGCGAACAGAGAGGGGTTCGCTCCAGACTGCCCACACCACCACTTTCCATAATGCAGATTGCGAGACTTGCTCCGAGGTTCTATGGCACTGGTATGACTGCTTGTTGCCATGCTCACTCTTGCGAAGGCTACTGACCCTGCAATGTCTCGTCAGCACGCCAAGTGCGGTTGTCGATCTGGACGTCTATGGCACCGTTCTGTTCGACCAGGATCTCCAAATGAGCGAGTGCCTCGTATAGGCATGCGAATGACGTCTCGGTCTCAAGGCTCACGGCATCCAGGATGTCGACACCGCGCGCAGACGCTATGATTTGGTAACCCTTCATGAGGACCTCCCGCTGGTCTGTTCTAGCGTACTTGACCGAGGAGTTTAGTTTAGTAGAGTTAAGTCATTGACGCAACGGCACTGGCAATGTTCGGTCCGCTGGGGTTGATTGAGACAGTCGGGCGCTAACGCGTCGTTGACAGGGGTATGACGGGGGATCGCCATGAAGAAGTTCGTGAATGATGTTGATGGTCTGCTGCGGCAGAGCCTGGATGGTTTTGGCGCCGCACACAGCGACTTTGTCAATGTCCGTTACGATCCGACCTATGTCGTGCGCGCTGACGGCCCGATTGCCGGACAGGTCGCGTTGGTCTCCGGCGGTGGGTCAGGACACGAACCTCTGCACGCCGGGTTTGTCGGCGACGGCATGCTGGCGGCAGCCTGTCCCGGTGAAGTCTTCACATCACCAACGCCGGATCAGATGCTGGCCGCCGCGGAAGCTGTCGACAGTGGTGCCGGCGTCCTTTTCATCGTCAAGAACTACTCCGGCGATGTCATGAATTTCGAGATGGCGGCTGAAATGTATGGCGGTTCGTCGGTGACCGTCGTGGTCAATGACGATGTCGCGGTCGAGGACTCCTCCTTCACCACCGGCCGGCGAGGTGTGGCGGGCACGGTTGCGGTCGAGAAGATGGTTGGCGCGGCCGCAACGTCAGGCGCCGACTTGGAGACATGCGCCGCGCTCGGCCAGCGGGTCAACGGGCAAACCCGTTCGATCGGCGTTGCGCTGACCAGCTGCACCGTGCCTGCGGCTGGGACGCCGACATTCGACTTGGGGGATGGCGAGGTTGAGATGGGCGTCGGTATTCACGGTGAACCGGGTCGACGCCGCATCCCACTGGCGCCGGCTGCCGATCTGGCCGAGGAAATGATGGCGGCGATTGTCGCGGATACACCGGCCAGCAAAGGCGACTCCGTCCTGCTGATAGTGAACGGTTTCGGAGGGACGCCGTTGATGGAGCTCTATCTGATGTATGCGGAGGCGGCCCAGCGCTGTCGTGACCATGGCCTCACCGTGGCGCGAAGCCTTGTCGGTTCCGTCACCACGTCGCTTGAAATGCAGGGCTGTTCGTTCACGGTCACCGCGCTCGACGACGAACTTACAGACCTTTGGGATGCGCCGGTGAAAACGGCCGCCATGCGCTGGGGCTGCTAAGCGCGGGTCTGACCCTGACACCTAGTCCTTGGCCTGACGGCGTCGGGCGAGGTTGATCAATCGTTTGGCCGTCTGACGGATGGTGTCTTCGAGATAGGCTTCAAGCTCGGTATCGCCAAGATCGGGCATGGTGATGACAACCTGTCGCCCGGCGCTCGGCGCAGCCTTGCGCGACGATCCGCCGCTGCCGCCTGTACTACGATTCGGATGGGCCGCGGCATAGGCGGTCAGAAAGCGTTGCCGTTCGGCGGGCGAGAGGTGGCAGACCTTCACAATCACGGGAACATCGTCTGCTGGAATCGGCACTGAATACGTCGGATTCGTGATCTGCGAGACAAAGCTCTTATGCTTGTCGAGCGCCTCGGCAATCTTCTGGCGGGTGCCAGAAGGTCGAAGGTCAACCAGTTCGCGCAGAATGGCCTTATACTCTCTGACCAGGTCTTCGCGTGTCCTGACGTCAGATGTCGAGTTCATGAATCCTTGCCTTGATCGGTCCGAGTGCAGCGGGCGCGACCGACAGTGACCGCATCCCAAGCCCGATGAGATCCGCCAGGCATCCTGGGTCCGATGCCATATCGCCGCACAGACTTACCCCCTTGTTGTGACCGTCACCATGCTCGACGACGCGGGCGATTAACTCAAGCACAGCGGGATTGCGTGGATCCTGCAGCGGCCTGAGACTGGCTTCGTCACGGCTGGTTGCCGTCGTGTATTGGATCAGATCATTGGAGCCGACCGAATAGAAATCGGCGTCGAACGCCGCGATGCGCAGCGCCGCTGCAGGCACCTCGACCATGATGCCGATCGGCGGCAACTCGACGGGCCGCTCGCCAGGCGCCATGGCGGCGTGGACATCGGTGATCAAACGGCGTGCTGTTTCGAATTCCTCAGGCGCCGTTACCATCGGCAGCATGATCCGCATGTCGCCGTCGCCAGCGGCGCGCAACATGGCGCGGATCTGCGCCTGAAAAACGTCAGGGCGCTCCAGGGACAAGCGCAGGCCCCGCACACCAAGAAACGGGTTTGCTTCGCCACTGCGGGTCAAACCGGGTATCGGCTTGTCGCCACCGGCATCCAGCGTTCGGAACACGACAGGTTTGCCGCGCGACCAAGCCATTACTTGGCGATAGATTCTCGTCTGTTCCGCCTCGTCGGGCAGATTGCCGCCGTCATCGAGTTGCAGTTCTGTCCTGACCAGACCGCTGCCGTCGCAATGCTCAATGTCGATAGAGGCCAGGAGGTCGGGGTCGTCGATGTTGACCATGACCGTGCAGGATGTCCCACGTCGTGTCGTGGCACGCAACGGCAGAAGACGGGCCTGTTCGCGCTGGCTATCGGCTAGGTTGGCGAGGCGCTGCCCAAACTCGCCCTGCTCCTCAGCATTCGGATCGAGCATGAGCGTGCCGCGTTGGGCATCGACCAAGGCGCAGTCAGCGTCCTGCACAGCCTCACCCGACGTATCGCCCAACCCGACAAGCATGGGGATGCCGCGGGCACGCGCCAGAATGGCGACATGACTTGATGCGCTTCCGGCCCGAAGCACGAGAGCAGCGATGCCATGGGATGCCAGCGCGAGGAAACGCGACGGGGTCATATCACCGGCAACGACAACATGGCCGGATACCCGCTCATTAATCACCGAGGCACTGCCGCGCAGATGATCGAGGACGCGGTCGCGAAGGTCCTCGAGGTCGGCGGCCCGGGCCCGGAAGTAAACACTGTCGCCATCCTGGTAGACGGCGATCTGAGCACCGATGGCCGCTACCCAAGCGTTGTCGGCGGCAGCGCCATCGGCAATCTCCGGGAAGGCCGTGGCGGTCAGCTCGTCGTCTTCAAGCATGGCAATCTGATACTCGAGAATCTCCGACGCCAGCTCATCGGCGTGTTCGCGCAGGAAGGAGAGGTCGTTCACGGCAGCAGTTATGGCGACTCGCAGGGCATCCGCCTCGGCGTCGGGTGCCAGCGCCCGGCGCGCTTCTCCTTCTCGCCTGGCATCAAGCCAGATCGGACCCTTGGCCAGGCCCGGGGAAGCGCACTGCGCTGTCAGCACGTTAGCCGTCGGCCCGCGCTTCATCGAAGTCTCTAAGAACAAGGCCGGTCAAGGCCGCAATCGCGTCGTCGGCATCACTCCCTTCCGCGCGGATCACCAGGGTCTCGCCGGCAGCGATCTTCAGTGCCATGACTTTGACGATACTCTTGGCGTCAATCCATCCGTTCTCGTCCGCCTCGGTACGCAGCCTGATATCGGATTCGAAAGTCTTGGCGAGCTTGGTCAGCTTCACCGACGGCCGGGCGTGCAGGCCGACATCGTGAGTCACGCGGACGGATCCTTCGGCATGACCCGGCGTCACGGCGACAGCTCCTCCGCCGTTGCCTTGACATCCTCTAGCGCGGCGTTGCCCCATGCCTCCGTCGCGGCCATCACGGCACCCTCGACGATCGGCGCGTTGCAGATGACCACATGTTTGCGCCACGGTTCCGGTAGCATCTCTATTGCCATCTCCGAATTGGTCTCGGCACCGCCGAGGTCAACAAGAATGGCGACGCCAGCGTCGGAATAGACGGCCTCGATTGCTTGTTTGATAGCCGCGACGTCCGTACCCAAATCGCCGTCCGGGTTGCCGCCACACCACGCGACCGGCACCTCGTCGCCGACCATTTGATGCACCATGTCGTGGGCGCCGCTGGCGACGCCCGGCGAATGCGAGACAATTACAATGCCAACTCTGTTACTCACCAGTCTTCCCCTGCATGACCTGACACACGGCATGAACTAACAACTGACTTGAGCGCGCGCCCGGGTCGAGATGATCGACCGAACGTTCGGCCAGGAATGACGCGCGTCCCTTTGTCGCCTGCATGGCGCGCGTCGACTCCAGACCTTCGTCGGCCGCCGCCGTCGCACCGGCCAAGGCATCGGCTGTGGATGCCGACTGTTTCAACGCATCCTCGACCGGGCCCAGCACGTCCAGCATGGTCTTCTCGCCGCGGTCGGACTTACCGCGTGACTTCACGGCATCGACTCCGGCGGCGAAGGCCTGGGCGAAGTCGTCAAGCGAGACGGACTCTTCGGGCATCGCTTTGCCCATGGCCATGAGAAAGCTGCCGTACAGCGGGCCGGACGCCCCGCCAACCTTCATGACCAGCGTCATGCCGGCCTTTTGCAGCCCCGCGCCGGGATCAAGGTCGGACAAAGCGTCCCGCTCGGCGGCAATCGCCTCAAAACCGCGCTTCATGTTGAGGCCGTGATCTCCGTCGCCAATCGCTTGGTCGAGCGCTGTCAATTCGTCCGCATGGTCGAGAATGTTGGCGACGCACGCGTCAATGAACGCTGCGGTCAGGTCAGCCATGAGCACCTCCCGTCGCCTGGCCGGAAAGCCGGGATCCGTCCTTTGAGAAAAAGAGTGCCGCGCCCGGCCTTGCCCGCACCGTGACGGGCTGGCCAGGGCGGAATTGCCGGTCGGCCGGCGCTAGGGAGCTGATCGCCTGATCGGCGAGGCTGAGCTGGATGACCGTTTCGGCACCGAGATGCTCGACATGGGTCACAGTCGCTGCCTCGCCACCGTCGTCCAAGACGACGTCTTCCGGCCGAACCCCCTGCGTCGTCGTCCCCGACGGCGCCGCGGTATCCAACCAACCGGCCGGAAGCAGATTGATGCGGGGCGATCCCAGACGGCGCGCCACGTCGATGTTATCGGGCTTCTGATAGACCTCCGTCGGTGTTCCGGTCTGCACCAGGCGGCCTTTCGACAGGACGCCAATCCGGTCCGCCAAGGTCATGGCTTCCACCTGATCGTGGGTGACGTAAAGGATGGTCGCGCCAAGCGACAGTTGAATACGCTTCAGCTCGATCCTGAGATCGTGGCGCAGCTTGGCATCGAGCGACGACAGCGGCTCGTCCATCAAGAAGATGGCTGGTTCGCGGACCAGTGCACGGCCGATGGCGACCCTCTGCATCTCACCGCCTGAAAGCTTGGTTGCCTTGTTCTCCAGCTTGTTCTCGATGCGCAGCAACTCTGCGATCTCGCGCACGCGGCGGTCTATCTCCTTTTCGCCCAGCCGACGCAACGGCGATTTGAGCGGAAACGCCATGTTCTGGTAGGCGGTGTAGTGGGGGTAGAGCGAATACTGCTGGAACACCATCGCGACGTCGCGCGCGGCGGGGTCAGCCGTCGTGATGTCAGCGCCTTGGATGGCAATGCTGCCACGGTCCGGGCGTTCCAGGCCCGCAATCAAGCGCAAGGTCGTTGTCTTGCCGGCGCCTGTCGGGCCGAGCAGGACAACACATTCACCGTCCGCAATCGTCATCGACATGTCGGCGACGGCGACGGCCTCGCCAAAGGTCTTGGTGATCTGGGAGAGCGCGACATCAGCCATGTCGCTCTCCAGGTTCGCTCAAAGTCAGAGCTGCTTCAGACTTGGCGTCGAACAGCGACAGCCTTGATGTCAGAAAATCGAGGCCCACGGTGTCGCCGGTCTGGGCGTCGACCGTGTTGGAGGCACGCACGCGTACGCGACCGACATCGGTGTCGACGGCGACGATCTTGCGTGCGCCCGTATACTCGACGCCGAACACGCGGCCGCGCAGCGCCGCTGAGTCGCTGAGCATGATATGTTCGGGGCGGGCGCCTAGAATACCGCTGTCATGAACCAGACCCTCTTTCAGGACCGGGACACTGACATCGGCGCCGGCGACCGACACTTTGTCGCTGCCGGGAGCGATGGGTCCGCCAAACGGCAGCATGTTCATTGGCGGATTGCCGATGAAGTCGGCGACGAAGACGGACGACGGCCGGTCATAAACGTCGTTCGGCGTACCGACCTGCAAGATCTCGCCGCCGTTCATGACCGCGACATAGTCACCCATCGACATTGCCTCGACCTGATCGTGGGTGACATAAACGGTGGTAGCGCCGATACGGTTGTGGAGCTGCCGCAACTCCTGGCACATGAGATCACGGAACTCGGTATCCAGTGTCCCGAGCGGTTCGTCCATCAAGAACGCCTTGGGTCGACGGACGATCGCCCGGCCGAGTGCGACCCTTTGCCGATCGCCACCGGCGAGCTTGCTGGGTCGCGCCTTCAAGAGGTCCTCGATACGCAGCAGTCGCGCGACCTCGTTGATGCGATCGGCGATCTCCCGGCGGCTGACGCCTTGCGACTTCAGCGGATAGGCAAGGTTGTTGTAGACGTTGAGATGCGGATAGAGCGCAAAGAGTTGAAAGACAAACGCAATGTCGCGTTGCGCGGCACGGCGAAACGTCACGTCTTCATCACCCAGCATGATGCGCCCCGACGTCGGCATCTCAAGTCCGGCGATCATGCGCAGCGTTGTTGTCTTGCCGCAACCGGACGGGCCGAGCAGTACAAAAAAGCTGCCGTCCGGAATCGTCATGGTCGAATCCTTGACCGCAATGAACTCGTCGAAGCGTTTATGTAGGTTTTCGATGCGGATCTGGGCCATCGTCAATCCCGGAAATGGCTGACGATGACGAAGCCCAGCGTGCCGGTGAGAATGACACCGAAGGAATTGCTGTAGGCCCACATCGAGAACGGTTGCATCAGCATGATGACGCCGACGGCGATCAACGTCGTTGCCGCGGCCTCCCAGGGTCCACGACGGAACAGGCGCTGCGGCCGCGTCTTGTTATCGCCGCGCCCGCTCACTTGCGCACCGCGCCGAAGGTAATGCCGCGCAGCAGATGCCGGCGCATCAGGACGGTGAAGAAAACGATCGGCAGCAGAAAGAGTGTTGTCCCCGCGCCGACGGCAGGCCAATCAAGGCCACCTTCGCCGATGATCGTCGGGATGAAGGGCGGCGCCGTCTGCGCCTCGCCGCTGGTCAGTAGCAGCGCAAACGCATACTCGTTCCAGGCAAAAATCAGACAGAAGATCGCGGTAGCCGCGATGCCTGTCGTCGCCTGGGGCAGAACGATCTTGATAAAGGCCTGGAACCGTCTGTAGCCGTCGATCATGGCGGCTTCCTCGTATTCCGGTGGGATCTCGTCGATGAACCCTTTCAGGAGCCAAACCGCGAGGCTGACGTTGACCGCCGTGTAGAGAAGGATCATGCCGAGATGGGTGTCGTTCAGTCCAAGCTCGCGGTACATCAGGAAGATCGGCACGGCGACGGCAATCGGCGGCATCATGCGGGTCGACAAGATGAAGAACATCAGGTCGTCCTTCAGCGGCACGCGAAAGCGTGAGAATCCATAGGCTGCGAGTGTGCCGAGGAAGACCGCCAGGAAGGTCGAGCCAAAGCCGATGATGACGGAGTTGGTATAGCGCTCCGCGAAACGCGACGGACCGGTGATTACCATATTGCGGCTGCGCACCAGTTCCTCGTACCAGGTGTCCGGCGGCGGCAGCGATTCCATGTATTCGGCCGTCTGGCGCGTCCTTGACGTGAAGAGGTTGACGTAGCCCTCCAGCGACGGGTTGAAGACCACTTCCGGAGGATAGGCGATCGCGTCGTTAGGCGTCTTGAAGCCGGTCAGCAAAATCCAGACCAACGGAACCAGTGCGATCAGTGCGTAGGCTGCGACCAAGATACCGGCGATCGTTCGCGACGCCGGGCTCGGCTCTACGATCGAATGCGATGACGATGAAAACCGGCTCATCGCTGTTTCACCCGGTTGAGGAACTTTACGTAGAGATTGCCGGCCCCGAACACGGTCACGAACAAGATGATGGCAAAGGCCGAACTATAGCCTGTTCGCCACTTCTCAAAGGCTTCCCGCTTAAGGTTGATTGACGCCAGTTCGGTCACCGAGCCGGGGCCGCCCGACGTAAGCTCGACGACAAGGTCGAACATCTTAAAGTTCTCGATACCCCGGAACAGGACGGCAAGCATCAGGAAGGGCAGGACCATGGGAACAGTGATGGTCCAGAACTGACGCCAACGCGACGCCCGGTCGACCTCAGCCGCTTCATAGATGTAGTCAGGGATCGACCGCAATCCAGCCAGGCAGATCAGCATCACGTAAGGCGTCCACATCCAGGTGTCGACCAGGACAATGGCCCAGGGCGCAAGATGGACGTCGCCAATCATGGTGAAACTGCCGGCGTCAATGAAGAAGTTGACGATGTAGTTAAAGATGCCGGACTGGGGCTGAAAGATGTAGGTCCAAAAGACGCCAACGACCGCGGGCGACAGCATCATGGGTAGCAGGATCAGCGTCGTCCAGGTTGCATGGCCCTTGAAGCGGCGGTTGATCAACAGGGCAAGGCCGAAACCAAGGATAACCTGGCAGATCATGGTCCACGTCACGAAGTGCGCGGTCGCCTGCATATAGCCCCAGACGTCTTCGTTGCTGAGCAGCCGTTCGTAGTTGCGAAAGCCAACCCACTCGATCTCTCGACCGGGCTGGTTCGCTCGGTAGTTGGTGAAGCTGAGATAGATCGCCCACAGCAGCGGAAAAATGTTGATTGCCAGAAGCAGGCCGATCGTCGGTAAAATGAAAACCCAGGCCAGGGCCCTGTCGCCCATCCCACGCAAACGAATGCCACGCCCGGAAAGCGTCGCTGTCGCTGCTGTTGTGGTCGTGGACTGGGACATGTGGGATTGAGCCGTCTGCTGGCTTGGATACTAATGCTATCAAAAAATTTGGTCGACCGAGCCGGAGATGCGGTCCGGCCGACCAGTTTGGGTGCGACGGCGGGAGACTAAATCTTACCGTCGTCTTCAAATACTTCGGTCCAGTCATCGACGAGTTTGTCGAGTGCTTCCTGGGCCGTACCTTGATCGGCCACGACATAATCGTGTACCCGCTTCTGCATGGACTGCAGCAGCTCGGCATAGGTCGGCTCCTGCCAGAAATCCTGAACGCCGCTCATGGCGACCAGAAAGTCCGAAGCAAATGGCGCGCTATCGGCAAAGCCCGGATCTTCCAGCACCGACTTGTGGCAGGAGTAGCCGCCAAGCGACCACCACTTCTGCTGCACCTCGGGTTTGGCGAACCACTTGATGTACTCAAGCGCCAAATCCTGCTTATCGGAATAGGCGACGACCGAGATACCCTGGCCGCCAAGCGTCGAGGCCTCGACATTCTGTGCCGGATTGACGAAGAAACCGGACTTGTCGCCGCCGACGCTCTCATCCTTGGCGATGCCGGGGAAGAACGCGAACCAGTTCATCTGCATCGCGACCTGGCCGGACTTGTAGGCGTCCAGATTGGCGACCATGTAGGCGTCCGAATGCCCCGGCGGTGTGCAGCACTCGTAGAGTTCCTTGTAAAAATCCAAGGCTTCGACGGCTGCTGGTCCGTTGACGTAGCCCTGCATCTCATAGGGCCGTTCGGGGTTGTCGTACTCCATACCCCAGGCATACATGGCAGAGGTTACGCCCATGGTGATGCCTTCGGAGCCGCGCTCAGTGTAAAGAGCCATGCCGTAGACGGTCTTGCCGTCGATCTCACGACCCTGGAAGAACTTGCCGATGTCCATCAGCTGGTTCCAGTTGGCCGGTGGCGCGAGGTCATAGCCGTATTCGCTCTTGAACGCCTCCTGCAACTCGGGCCGCTCGAACCAGTCCTTGCGATAGACCCAGCCCAGCGCGTCACCCATGGCCGGAAGCGCCCAATAGTTCGGCTCACCCTTGGGCCATGTCGAATAGGCATAAACCGTCGCCGGCAGGAAGTCGTCCATCGAGATGTCGTTCTCGGCAAAGAAATCGGTCAGCTCGATGTAGTGACCATAGGTCGCCGATCCGCCCAGCCACTGGCTGTCACCGATCAAGAGATCACAGAGTTTGCCGCCGGAGTTCAGCTCGTTCAAAAACCGGTCCGCGAAATTCGTCCAGGGAACGAACTCGAACTTCATGGCGATGCCCGACTCGGCCGTAAAGTCCTTCGACAATTCGGCCAACGCGTTGGCCGGATCCCAGGCCGCCCAACACAGGGTTAACTCCTGGTCTTGCGCCTCCGCGGTACCGCTCATCAATCCTGCCGCGACCATCGCAGCAGCACCCAGTTTTGCCAGTTTGCGCATTGCTCCACCTCCCATGTCATGAGTTCGCGTTGCGTCTGAATTGGTGCCGACCACAGCCTGTCGGATAAGGCCTTCCCTCCACGATTCTTGCTCTTGGTTTAGTTTATTGTTTTGACTAAACTAAACTTCTGTCAAGCGAGATGTTTGTCGCTGCATTGCAACAATTGCATGCTGCAGCGCACAAAGTATTGGCGAGAGCGCTACTTGGGAGAGATTGCGATGCCGGGAATCTTCATTCACAACGCCAGGATAATCGATGCCAGCGGCGGCGAACCGTTTGCCGGCTCGGTCCGAATTCAGGGAAACCGCATTGCCGCCGTAAACCGTGGCGACGCTAGCAATGCCGAGGTCGGCGACGAGATGATCGATGCCAGCGGTGCGACGTTGATGCCCGGCCTGATCGAGGCCCACGCCCACATCTCCTTCTGCGATACACCGACGCTTGAAGACCTCGGCGACATCCCGCCGGAAGAGCACACGCTGGAGACTGTGAAGTTTGCCAAGAAGATGTTCGATCAGGGCTTCACGTCGCTGTTCAGCGCCGCGGCCGCCAAGCCCCGCTTGGATGTCGTCATCCGTAACGCGATCGACGCCGGCGACATTGTCGGCCCGCGCATGAGGGCGGCCAGCCCCGAACTCACGGTGACCGGCGGATTGGGCGATGTCAGGCTTCATCACATTCACCGCGAGACCTTCGCCATCTGCTGCGATGGTCCGGACGAGTTCCGTCGCACTGCGCGCGAGATGTGCCGGGAGGGTGTCGACACATTGAAGATCAACCCGTCGGGCGACGAGTTCATTCCGTTCGCCCGTGCGCATCTCACCGTCATGAACGAAGACGAGATCGCCGCGGTGTGCGAGGTCGGCAAGTCGCGCGGCAAGATGGTGGCGGTGCACGCGCGATCGGCGCTCAGCGTCAAGCTATGCCTGAAGCACGGCGCCGACGTGATCTACCACGCGACACTGTGCGACGAGGAAGCGCGGGACATGCTGGAGGCGCGCAAGGACGAGATCTTCGTCGCGCCGGCCATGGGCATCATGTTCGCGACGTCTCAGGGTGAGGGCGCAGCCTGGGGGCTGACCAAGGACAGCGACGTTGCCATCCACTTTGCCCGCGAGCTCGAACGCTGCGTTGAGAACATGAAGGACCTTGCCAAGCGCGGCGTGCGGATCTTGCCGGGCGGGGACTATGGCTTCGCCTGGAATCCGATCGGCACCAACGCCCGCGACCTCGAACACTTCGTCAACCTGCTCGACTTCACGCCGATGCAGGCCATTGAAGCATGCTGTGCCTATGGCGGCGAGTTGATGGGGCTGCCCGGAGAGCTCGGCCAGATTCGCGAAGGCTGGCTTGCAGATCTCGTTGTGGTTGACGGCGATCCATCGAAAGACATCCGGCTACTGCAGGATGCCGAGAAGTTCCTGGGCATCATGAAGGACGGGACTTTCCATAAACGCCCGTCGGATGCGGGCAGGGGGTCTGCGGAGGTCGCCGCATAGACTGTTGCCAGCGGGCGGTGCTGACCGATGCATGCATCGAGTAGTCACGCCAATTCAAGCAAGACTTGGCAGCCGCTTCGCTCACGAGCACGGCGCATTCCCTGATGCTGCGAACGTGCTCCCTAATGTGTCCCGGGATGTTCCCTGTTCTTGTGAGTAGGGAGTTTGTTGGTAAGTTACTGATTCAGCGTGATCGTTTCGCAGTCCTGAGCCCAAATAGTGACTGACCTAGCGAAGTTTCCCTGTATTTTCCCTGTTAACAGGGAAATTACCGCAGAGACGGGTTCGCAGCGGACTGCCTGCACCACCACCTCTTTCCATAATGCAGATTATGGGGCGCCGACAAGACGTCCACGTGCCGATCGGGACAAGTCACCGACTTACGCTACAGGACATTTGCACTTCTCATACGCGGGATTGCGAGACGACGCCTTGCTGTGTGTTCTCGCCCGATTGTGCCGCATCACTTGTTCCTGCGGCGCTGATATCGGTGACCACCAATCGCTTGATCTCCGACCACAGATGGGATGGGCGCGATCCAAGAGCATCCTCAATTGAATCGCGGACGCAAGGCGCGAGTAAGGTCGACTTGTCGGGACGCCGATGTAAGTGGCCGGCCTCGACGTCGAGCATTTCAGTCTTCACGCCGACAAACCTACTGAGAGCATTGTGCGAGCGAGACAAATCGTCTGTCTGCAAAACGAGTCTGCGATGCGGCGGCACAACGCGCATGAGTCGGGTGTTCTGCTCGCACCAGAACTCCAGCATTTGGCGCGACAAGAATGGCATGGTGCCTCTAAAGTCGTCTGGGCTTTCGGCCGACCTGGGATCGAAGTTTATGCCGCTCACATCGGCCAGCCGCCTGAAGCTGGCTGGATAGGGCAGGCCGTGCGCCTTCATCTCAACCACATCTCGTTGCAGATGTGCCAAGACCGATTCGAGCCAGGCATAGGGTTCGCGAAGCACCACAAGAAAACGCGCTTGGGGGAACAGTTCGACGAATAGGTCCGCAAACCAAAAGTTGACGCTGGCGCTATCCACCTCAAGGTGCCCGAGCGTATCGCGGGTCAACAAGAAAGCGCTCAGATCCGTTCGTTCAACCCGCCTGTGATGGTACGCTTCTAGTATCTTTGTGGCTGCTTCAAACTGGTATTCGTGGCGAGCGCGAAAGTTGGCAAAGAGACCGGCGATGGACTTGGTCCCCGTCTTTGGCAGACTCAGGTTTACAAGGTGTAAGCGGCGCATAGAAACCTATGGTGAGGCGGGATGGATAGCGGCAGTGAGACTTCGAAAGCAGGTGTGGCACTCGCCCATGACACCCGGCTTAAGGTTTTTGGCATCTTCCGCCATCGCACAGCCATGAAACTAGAGCTTATCAGAATTTCGCACGTTGCTAGCGGGCCAACCACTATCCGAGGCGAGTACAACAACTGATGGGGTCGAAGCCGACGTCGAACTCTCTTCTCAATCCATACCTGGGGCCGGGCGCCCTAGATCTGCGCCCTTTGCTTCGAACGCATTTGCGCTATGGCGCACTCGCCGACGATTTGACGTTGATCTTCGGCGAGACCGAAAGCCTGATGATAGGGATGATTGACGAGGCTCATCTCGGACTGTTGTTGTCCCTCCTTGACGGCAGACGGACGGTTCGACAGATCATTCAGACGCTGGACCATAGGATCGATGTCGCCCACATTTTCTCGGCGCTGAACACGTTAGACGAGCAGGGTTGCCTTGATAGTATCGAAGGCGACGTTGTGCCGGAGCCGGGCTTCTGGCATGGCGCAGGGTTAGATCTCGAGCAGGTTCGAGCTTCTTTGCAGTGCGCGTCGACGGCCGTTGCCGGTTGCGGTATCGAGCCCGGACTTCTCGCCAAGCTGCGCGATGCACTCGGCCAGTTCGGCGTCGACGCTCTGCCCTACTCTGACGCAGTTTCCCCGGCCTTCACGACCGTCCTGGTCGACGACTATCTCAACCCTGACCTGGCAGCGTTCAACCGCCTCTCACTGAGCCGGGGGACACCTTGGCTATTGGCAAAGCCGATTGGACGCTTCTTGTGGTTTGGACCCTTGTTCGATCCGGAACGAGGAGCCTGCTGGGCGTGCCTCGCCCAAAGGCTGCGTGACAATCGCCGTGACGAGCTGGCCGTCTCCGCCGCCGGAACAGCGCCCACGCCCGACGCGCCGACCACCAGTCTTTACGACGACGCATCGGTCTCGATCCTGGCGGTTCAGATCGCACTTCTTTTGGGTGGTGCGCGGCGCGACGAGCTTGCTGAATCGTTCACGACGCTTGATCACGTCGGCCTGGCAAGCACGCGGCATGCTTTCCCGCGTCGGCCGCAGTGCGCCGAGTGTGGTGCCGGCGACGTCGGCGCAAGCGCGTATCTGGATCGCACCGCGGTTTCTGCGCGTCCGGGCATTGTGCTGCAGCGACACGCCAAGAACCCGATGGCAAACGGCGGCCATCGCGTGTGCCCATCGGAGGAGACGGTGGCGCGTCTGTCACCGCTCGTAAGCCCCATCACCGGCGTCATTCCGCCGATTAGCGACAACGCGGTGGGTCCTTTCAGTGTGGCCAAGTGCAAGCAAGTAACGCCGTGGCGTCCCAACAGCTGGCAGCGGCGCGGCGATCTTTCCTTGGGCGCCGGCGGCAAGGGTCCGAGTAGCGCTCAGGCCCGGGCCGGTTGCATGGCCGAAGCCGTCGAACGTTACTGCGGTACCTTCCAAGGTGATGAGCCACGAATCTCCGGTACGCTAGACGACCTCGCTCCCATCGCTATTCATCCCAACAGTGTCATGGGCTTCAGTGACCGGCAGTACGCCAACCGTGCCACGGGCAGGCAAAAGGGTTTCCCGGTACCCAAGCCCTTCGATGCGTCGATGGAGCTGGACTGGACGCCCGTGTGGTCGTTGCGTGACGAGATCTGGCGCTTGCTGCCGACGGCGTGCTGCTACTACGAGTCGCCACCGCCGAACGACTTCTGCCTCAGCGATTCGAACGGCTGCGCTGCCGGTAACGTGATGGTCGAAGCGGTTCTGCACGCGCTACTGGAGCTAATCGAGCGCGATGCGCTTGCCATCTGGTGGTACAACATGCTGTGCCGTCCGCCACTGGATCACGGCCGCCTGAACATGTTCGCCGGTGAACATGTCGCAGGCCTGTCGCGAGAACTGGCGGCTCGCGGCAGATCGTTCGCGCTGATTGATCTGACGAACGACCTGCATGTTCCGGTCATCGGAGCCGTGTCGGCGGACGAAACGTCTGGCGAGAAGGTCGTCTTCGGCTTCGGCGCCCACCTCGACGTCTCCATCGCCGCTATGCGTGCGGCGAGCGAACTCGTCCAGCTCGATGTCTATGGCAGGGAAGCCGAGCAGTCCGACGGACGGCGAATGGCGCAATTGCGCCACTGGTTTGCAACCGCGACCTTGGACAGTCATCCCTATCTTGCCCCGGACGCCATGGCGTTACCGGCCGCGCATATCGACGTCGCCGAAGAGGCAGATCTTAATGACGATGTCGCAACACTGGTGGGACTGCTGCAAGACCGGGGGCACGATGTGCTGATCCTTGATGCCACCCGGCCCGATATCGACTTTCCGGTTGTCCGCGTTGTGGTGCCGGGCCTGCGCCACTATCACATGCGCTTTGCGTCCGGCCGCCTCTACGACGTTCCTGTTGCGATGGGCTGGGCAGCGTCGCCGACGGCCGAAGACGATCTGAACCCGATCGGATACTTCGCATGACCAAAGCGGTGACCCGCCCTTCGAAGGCGCGAACCTATGCGACCTATCTTGACATGGTGACGGAGCCACTGATCCCGTCGGTCGCCGACGAGCGAATGACCGAAGATGCAGTCGGGACGATCGGGACGATCGCGCTCGGCGACGCGGTGCCGCCTCCTGCCGGGATTGAAATTCCCATGGAGCGACCCCAGCCCGGATTCGACATCTCACTGGGCTATGCGAGTGCGTTCGGGAACAAGTCGGCAATCCATGCGGCGACAAATTGCGCCTGGAACGATAGCTCCCGTGCCTTCGCATCTGTGGGCGCAATCGAGGCGTCCGACTGTTTTCTATGGGCGCAACTGGACAATTTCTGGTTCGAGTTCGATCTACGCGAGCCCCAGACCGTGGCAGCGAGCGTGTACTTTTCGCCAATACCTGCTTTGGGAGAGGAGCAAGAAGCCGGGCGGTCGGGTTCTGGCGCGCTGCGCAAACTGGCTCCCCAGCAGATCGACAGCGCGTGTGCAGGTTTCGAGAGGTTGATCGGCGATTTCAACGCCGATGATCGCGCAATTCTGATAGGCATGATGCGTGCCTATGAGAGCACCAAACCCACTATTCTTTGTGGCGCCATGCGCGGCCGGCGACCGGTTGCGGTGCGGCTTGTTCTCGCTTTTGAGGATATCCCCGAGGCCGCGGCGTACCTTCGAAAGATCGGTCTTGCAGGTCACGACGATGCGCTTCGGTCGGTCCAGGACAGCTACGGCGATCTCACGAAGTGGGTTCTGCTCGGCATCACACCGCTAGAACCGGATTCACACAAGATCGGGCTGGAGCTCTATGCACCCAACGGATGGATGCGCCACAACGGCGACGACCGCCGCCTGATCAATCGTATGGTCGAAGGCGGCCACTGCCATCCGGTGATCGCTCAAGCCATTCTGGATTACCCCGGCGTGCAGGTCGTCGCCACAGGACACGAGCGCTGGCCCGTCGTGCCGCGTCGCGATGGCTTCGCCAAATCATCGACGCGTTATCCCGTTTGCGTAAGGCGGTTCCATCACGTCAAGCTGACACTAAACAGAGGCGAGAACACACAGTTCAAAGCTTATCTCGCGTCTCACTTTCAGTGGTGCAGGGTGTAACCATGACCCGGGGGGAGCATGACGCATCGGCAACGGAACGCTTGTGTTGGCGATGGCGTTCACAGGTCGACGTCGACCTGCAGGCAGGTACGGTCGGCTGCAACGAAAGAGGCGAACGTCTGACCCTGTCGCCATCCATTCTGCCGCACCTCGCTCCGCTCATCGACGGCCTCTCTGGACGCGGTCTCGACGACGATACCGTCCGATCGATGGGATCGCAGCCGGATGCAGCCTTGCTTTACGCTTATCTCGCCCGATTTCTCGAAGAGCTATGGATCGAGTGGGTGTTCGATGTCGATGGCGCCACCGTGGCGGTGTTTACCTCGCTGGCAAGCGGGTTCCGGCCGGAGCCACCAAGACGCGCCGCGCCCGATGGGCGGTTGTCGCGTTTCACGTTCCTTCGGTTCGTTGACGGCAACCCCGTCCTTTCGTCATCCGTCGTACCCTGCCGGGCCGAGTTGTCTGACCGCGGTGTACGCGCCTTGCTCGATTTCCAGACCGCGCCTGTGGATACCGCGACGTGCCCGCCAAACGAATTTGGCGCCATGCTGGCTCGCTTTGGCTTATTGGAATGTGAGACAAGCAGCACCGACCAGCTCAAGGAAAGCTGGGAATTCGCCGATGCGCTCTTTCATGCCTCCAGCACCCGTGGCCGGGATGTTCCCATCGTGGGTCTCAACCGGGAACTGCAGGCGCGGTTTGCCGGTCCGGTGACCTATGAAGCCAATGCTGAGGAACAGGCCACCGGTCCGACGATAGCGCTTGCGGAGGTTGCCCGACCGCTAGAAGGCCAGTCTGCCGTGCTCGATCTGATGGGGAGGCGGCGATCCTGCCGCGAGTGGTCCAGTCAGGATATGCCGCTGGAAGACCTGTCGGTGTTTCTTTCACATGTCGCGCGCGGCTCCGACATGCGGCCGCCGATGGCAGGCGGCATCCGAACATTCGGATGGTATTTGGTCGCTGGCCGGGTCGATGGTCTTGCGGATGGCGTGTATCGCTACAACGACGAACAACACGGTCTGGAGACGTTCAAGGACTCGCGACCGCAGGCAGACGCAATGCTGGCGGCCGCAGCGGCATCGATGAACAGGCCCGAACAACACCCTCACGCGCTGATTCTGCTTACGGTCCGATTGCCCGATCTGTCGTGGCGCTACAGCGGTATGGCTTACCGGCTCGCGTTGCTTGATGCCGGTGTGGTCTTCCACGCCATGTACTTGCAGGCGACCGACATGGGGCTTGGCGGGTGTGCTTTGGGTACGGTCGATCCGAGGCCGTTTGAGGCGGCGACCAAGACTGGCTGGCCGGCGGAAACACCAATTGTTGCCTTTGCGCTTGGTGTGCCGGCATGACCCATGAAGGCCGCTCTGTCCGCACACCGCATGTAGCGCAACTCCAGACCTATGATTGCGGCGCGGCGGCCCTGCTCAGCATCCTGCTTTACTTCGACCATGATGTTGGCCGCGGGGACCTCGAGGGCCTTGTGAAGCCATCGCGCGACGGCGCCTCCCTCGAAGCTCTCGCGGGCGCGGCCGTCAAGCTCGGCGTTCCCGCCGAGGCGCGTCGTTGCAGCGCGTCTGATGTTCTGGCGTCGAGGGCACCCGGTTTGCTTCATTGGCGCCACGCGCACTATGTCGTCTACGAAGGCGTCCGTGGCGGACGGGTTCGGATCAACGATCCGGCGTGTGGACGCAGCACAATGACTGTTGAGGCCTTCCGGCGCCAGTTCTCAGGCGCGGCCGTTGTCTTTGATCAAGCACCCGACAGGCCGCTCAAGACAACAGCACAGCGGACGATTGGTCGACTTGTGACCGGGCTGTCGGCCACCACACCTGAAGCGCTTCTCCAGGCATGCATTGGCTTCGCCACCGGCTTGGTCTGCGGCACGCTCTTTTTGTTCATGCAGGATCGATTTGGCGCGCACCAGCCGTCTGCATCGAACACTTTCGCCATCATGCTCATGGTGTCACTGGGCGTCCTCGCATTGGCGACCCTGCTTCGACGTTTCCATCGTTCCAGACAAAAACACCGTCTACGCAACCTTGCAGCAAACAAGCTCAAAGACGGGTTTCTGTCGGTCCGACATTGGTCATCCCAATTCGCGACACTTCTCTCAGATCCCGATCGTCTTTTTTCGCCTTACGACAGCGACACCTTGAAATGGCCCGCCGCTTGGACCGCCTTGCTTGGTCTTCTGCTCGTCGTACCCGAGCGTTACCTCGGCCCTTTTGCCGTGTTCGCCTTGGCCGTCATCGTGGCAAGCGGCGCAAATCTGGTCGCGGCTTGGCTGAAACGTCCCGGGAAAGGCACGGAAGGGTTCGACCGCGCCGGCTCGGCCATCGATGCCTGGCTGCTTGATGCGGTCAGTGATGATCCCTTTCTCGAGAGGCTGCAACGTACGCCCAGTCTTCGCGATATTATCCTGACCGAGCTGCGCGCACGGGTCAGAAGATGGGAACGGGAACGCGTGATCGACGTGCTTCCCGTTCTCGCCAGTCTCGTAGCTGCTGCCGGTCTAAGCGCATACGCGGTTGTCGTGGTGCCCGGCTCAGGATCGGTCGCGGCGATCCTGATCGCGGCCGGTGCTCTTATGGCAATCACGCTTACGACTTGGGCGCCGCAAACAGCCACCACGTCAGCCTCCGTTCGCCAAGCCGTCGTCCGTGTACTCGAACAGCGCCAGCAATCGTCGGCCCGGCCCGACATGGGCTGCATGTCTCGACAAGCGGGCATTGGGCGCAGCGGACTGCGGCTCGAGTGTGCTGCCTTCGATTTTCGTGGTCCAACGCGCGGACTTCTCAAGGATGTCACCTTGGACATCGAGCCGGGCTGTGTCGTCCTTGTTTTGGGGGAGCCTGGTTGCGGCAAATCGGTACTCGGCCAGGTGGCCGCTGGTCTGCTGCCACCCGATCGGGGGATCCTGACCTTGGACGGACAACCGCTGTTCGATCCTGTCGACCCTTTGGACATCCTCTATGTGTGCGAGGAAAAACCCTTCCGTGCCGGAACAATCATGGCGAATCTTCAGTCCTTTCGAGAGGAGGATGGCCTCGACGAGGCGTGGATCTTCGACAACGCATCATTCGCGAGCGCTGTTGGTCGTCTCAAGGACGGAAGTGCCACGCCTATTCGCGAGGACGGTTTCCCCCTTAGCCATGGTGAGCGCGATCGTCTGAGGCTAGCGCAAGTGCTGTCCGCCAAACCGCGTTTCGTAGTTCTGGACGAACCCTTCCGACACTTCACCGCCGCAGAGGAAAGCCGCGCCATATCGGCGCTGCGCCAGCGAGACATCGGTGCCCTCGTGCTCTCGTCACGTTCGCGTGCCTCGGCGGGCTACGATGGCGTCTTCCGCCTGGCCGGGGGGCGGCTCGAGCCCATCCCGATCGAACGTGATGCATCCGTCCACCCCCGATAGTCGGCCGTCAGGCAGCCATGCAGCGCGCCGACTGAGGCGGGCCATAGTCGCCGCGCTTACGTCGGGTCGCGCCAAGGTGTGTCTGGGCTGTGCCGTTGTCAGTGGTGCCGCCGTTGTGATCGCCGTTTCCGCACTGGCGCCGTTGGCGCAAGGGTCCATTGGCATCTGGTCTGAGATTGGCACAAGCCAAGTTGTTGCGATCACGGTTGTTTCGGTTGTGCTCGCCATGGTCAGCGCCGCCTGTTCGCTCTGGCTGGCATCTCGGTCCGACTCTCAATGCGGGATGCGCCTTGTTACCGACCGAATCGAGGCCGCGCTGACCTCAAACGCGGACGCGTCGGCGTCGTCCACCCGGGCGGCGATCGGCGAAATCATCCTATCCTTCGGCCGGGGGACTAGCGTCACCCGATTGCTGGCGTTGGCCGCGCACGGCTTGACGCTCGTTCTGGGTGGTGCGGTCCTCTTGTGTTTGAGACCGTTGGATTTTTGGTCTACTGCACTCCTCTTGCTGGTCGTGGCCATCCTCGTTGCGCATGCGGGCGTGTTCCTGCGTAGACTGCGTCTGCTTCATCTGGGCCCTTCAACAGCCCTGGGGTCGCGGGCACGTTTTTTCCGGCTCTGGCGACAGCGCTCTTGGCCGTCGACCATTGCGGACGTCGACCCCATTAACGAGGGGTCGGGGGATCAATCACGCGATGATGATCTGATCGGCTCTTGGCCGGCGATTGCCATCGCGTCGATCGCGGTCATCCAGATTGCGCTCGATCCACCGACAGGGTCTTCGGGAGGTGTCGAGGCTGCTCTGATACTCGCATTGGCCGCATGTCTAGTCGGATGCGGCGTACTCGCTTTTGGCAACGCTCTAAGCGGCCTGTCCGGTGACCTCCTTGCCTTCGGGGAAGAGCCGCAAGACAGCGGCCGTATGCGACAGCCCAAGATACCTCCCTCCGGACTGCGCGATAGCAGCGTCCAGCTTTCGGGCGCGGCCCTTTGCCACCCATCGCGTCGGCAGCCCGTGCTGGACGGGATCAACCTGCGGATCGAGCCTGGAACGGTGGTCGGCATTGCCGGATCGCCGGGCAGCGGCAAGACGGCGCTGCTGAAGGTTATCCTCGGTCTCGCGGGTCTGGATCAAGGGACGTTGTCCTTCGACGGTGTTGGCGCGGATGCCATCGACCATCGGCTGCGTCAGCAGCACGTTGCCGGGATTTTGCAAGGAGAGCGTCCACTCGCGCTCACCCTGATGAACAATATTCGCGTGTTCGGTGGGGCGGATGAAAAGTCAGCCTTCGGATCGGCTGCTGTGGTTGGGCTTGGAATCGAGCCGCGTACATTGCCGCAGGGTTTGTCAACGATGGCAGGCGATCGTGGCGCGCATCTATCGACCTCCGAGCAACAGCGGCTTGGTCTGGCATGCGCACTGGCGAGCGATGCTCGCGTACTTGTGGTCGACGATGTGACATCGACACTAAGCACGGAACGTATGGGTGCGATCTTTGAGCGTGTCCGGGAAGATAAGCGTACGCTTATCCTGGTATCGTCAGATCCCGCGACATTATCGCGTGCCGACGTCACCTATGTGATCGAGAACGGGCGGATCGCGCGCCGCGAGCCATAGAGCGCTGGTCGTTGGACCATCGTCAGTTACGCGGGCTGTGGCTGGGGTTCTAAGTCGCCCGTCAAACCGCAGGCGTGATCACCGGGCAGCCCTCATCGGAAAGCATGGCGGTACCGTCCTCGAGGACGGTATCGATGTGTCCTGTCTTCCCAAGAGTCGCATAGTACGCCGTGCCCGACGGCGAAAGCCTGGCGTTGGGCGTCGACCAGCGGCAGGTATAGCGCCGCATCGTGACCTCGGTCGGATTGCCGGGCGCGCCATGGATGGCCATGGGGTTCAGCACAAGGCAATCGGTCGGTTCCATGCTCCAACTCAGGATCTCGTAACGATCCCGATCCCGATCGATGTCGGGCATCGGCTCGGGCATCGAACCGTTGGGATTGCGAAGTTTCGGGCCGAGCTTCCTGCGCATGTCGGCAAACTCGGCTTCGCGCCATGGCTCGTAGAACTGACGGTTCCAACGATGCGATCCCCTGACGACCTGCACACTGGCGGTCCGGGGTACCGGATCGAGCGGCACCCACAGCGAGACGACAGGCCCCGCGATGCCCCAATCCTGGTGCCATGGCGTGCGATCAAACGTGCCCGGATGCTTTATGATCCAGCTGTCATAAAGGAATCGCGCAGAAGAACTGTCGAGGAAGAAACATGGGATCGACGCGACCGTCGCGTTACGGCAAAAGTCCCGGAACGTCACGGAACGCTCGCTGACCCAAACGTCGCTCACATAGCGTCCGAGGTCACCCGGCTGCGTGAAAACCTTCTGGTGCTCTGAGCCCGCAGCCGCTGCATCGAGAACGGCATGCTGAAGACCCTCGATCGCATCGACGTCGAAGACGCTCTTTAGAAGGACCGCGCCGTCACGGTGAAAGGCGCTGCTTTGCACCGCGGTGAACGGAACAGAACGCTTCTGTATCGTCTGGAGCGAAAATTCGCTTTGGTTGGTCACCGTCGGCGCAGCAGTTTTTTCAGCTGCCGGCAAGTTTGTGGTCTGTCCGTCGCGCCTCGGTCTGGACTGGTAGGAGAGGATAGGCGTCGCCGTCAAAATTGATACCGTCGACACGCCGGAGTGGTACATTCACGTTCTCTGCGACGACATGGTCGCCGATGGCGGCACCGTGCGGGGTCATGCGGGCTTCTGGTTCCATCCAGCGGCTCGAGTAGCGCCGTATTGGCGACGTGCCGAAGTTCCCGCCGCCGCCGTGCACCACATAACAGTCGAGCACAAGGCAATCTCCGGGCTCCATTTCCCACGACATGATTTCGTAATCGTCGAGATTATCCTCAATCTCGGACATCGGCAGCAATCGGCGCCCTCCCGAGTCATTCATATCGATTTGCCCGGACGATGCAGCCTGCTCGATCACGTCGGCGAACCGACCTCGGTAATAGCAAGCGCCATGGCGGTGGGTCCCACGCAAGAGTTCTACCCCCGACCCCTTGGGGACCGGATCAAGCGGGAGCCATACGATCAGGCATTGGCCGTCGATCCCATGGTCCTGGTGCCAGTACGTTCGACGTGCGGTCCCGGGGTACTTGGCGAGCCACGTATCGTAAACGAAGCGGACCTGTGGCCGGCCCATGAACGTGGCTGCTATCGCCGCAATGTTGGATTCCACGACAACCTGTTGGAAGCTCGGACGTATCGTGCTGACGAAAGTTTCCTTAACGAAACGCCCCATCTCGTTCGGTCGTGTCTTCGTCTTGGAAAACTGGCTCGGGTTGGCGAGCGCCTCCTCGACGCCGTCCCTGAGCTGGTCGATCCAGTCGAGCGCAACCGCGGAGCGCAGACAAACCCCACCATTCTGGCGGAGCAAGTCCCGGTCCTCTTGAGAGATCTCGAACACGTCTGGAACCGTCGTTTCCACAGGCTTAGGAGGGACTATTCGGCCAGCAGTTTGCACCGTACACCTGCGATAGATTGGTGCCGCTGGCCATCTCTTCCGGAGAGCCTGGCAGGACGAAGTACTTGTCGTCTTCTGTGTTTTCTACGATGTGGAAGTTCATGCCTTCAGGAATCTGGATGTCGTATTCCCCTAGTACCGTCGTAGTGTCCGACATCAGACGTTGCTTGAAGTCTTTATCAGCCCAGCACCTTGCCACAATCTGACCCATCTTAAGGCCGAAATCTTCATCGTGTTCCATTTGTTCATCCCGTTGCAGATTCGCCAAACAACTTATTCATCCTCGTGGATGACTCTGCTTCTCACCATACACAACAATGGGAGTGTCGAGCACCCCCGCCACACGTTTTCGGTCGGCAGCGCAGAAGGTGGTTCGGTGCACGTCATTCGCGGCTGCTCCATCAGTAACGCTTATCGAGTGCCGCCTTGCTCCGGGCCGTTATCCGGAACACTCGCTCTCGGTCAGCTTGAGCGCACAAGAGAGCGCGAGAAGCGAAAGAGCAGTCGCAAACAGCCTCTTGTGGTCCGCAAATCGCATCCTGTAGCCGCCGAAACCATTCGCCTGCGTCCACGGCCTCAGCGACGTGGGGCTGCTCATTTGACAGCTAGCCGGCCAGGATCCGTCGCTCAGTTGGGCGTTTAGGATCTTTTCGGCACAGTCCTGAATTGGCGCGCCAGAGTGCACAGCGAGAATCAACGAAAGCGCGGTCTCGAGTGTCGACGAAAAGGACAAGGCAATTCTGGAGAGGTGCTTGTAGCGGATGTCGTTCGTATGAAACAGCAGGTAAGCCGTCATCGCAGGCGTATAGACGGACGACCGCCAAAAGTGGCTGGCTACAGGGCCTTCGACTTCGAGGCATTGAAGGCAATAGTCTTTCGCCGCCTCGGCACTGCTCCGATCGCCGAGACGTGCGGCGGCAAGTCCGGCGACGGCAGTGACGTCGGCGTGGCTTGCCTTCCAGGCGTCCGGGACGCCATCGGCCATTCGAAAGCACGCGATCCCGCCGTCATCCCGCTGGAAGGTTCGCAGCAAGTCCGCTAGGCGCTCATTGTCCAAGTCGGACCACTTCGCCAGAAACAGGACAGCAGAGGCGGTGCTGTCGGCATCGACCCACGTGTCTTCACTGAAGCCCCAGCCGCCCGCGCTCGCACGTTCTACCTGATGCAGCCAGTCGCGCGCACGAACCAGTGCGGGGTGTTCTTTCGTCAATGAGACCGAGGAATCGGGCTCGAGCAGAGCGCGACCTATGATACCAGTGAGCCACGGACCGGAGGATCCCACCCAAAGGCTGAAATCCCTCCAAGCACCATCGGAGTCCTGCTGTTCCAGTATGAAGTCAACTGCAGCGGAACAACTCTGGTGCAGTTGTTCAGCGCGAGGCAGTTGCAAAGCTAATGTGATGGCGCGACCTCGATAAAGAACTGTAAGGTATCGATAGGTTATTGTCTGTCCAATCTGCGTCAAGACAGACATTGCCGAGCTAGAGTCGGGGGTCATAGCGACGACTTTACTCGATTGGGTCGGGCTTAGCGTCGGCGTACAAATGTCGGGCCGCACCGCTGGATCGGTATTGGGTTAGGATCTTACTGAAGTGACTCTATGTTGATGAAGGGCTAACGCTCCTTACTCTCACCTAGAAAACCGGGGACAACGACGATGACAACAGGATGGCATGACTGTGCAACCCGAATCCTCCGCGGCGCGTTCGTCCGGGCAGCGATGATTTCTACGCTTGTAGTCCTCGTGATTGCGACCTCTGGTCTCGCAGTGGCGGACGATAGTGCGCCTGACATCCGCGGCACGTGGAAGGCGTTCTCGGAGGTCCATATCGAGGGCGAGGAAACCCCTTTCGTGGTCGAAGATACGCATGAGGGCGTGAAACTCATTGTCACCGACATGGAGGAGCATGTCTTCCGCGGTTACTTCGACTTCCAGTTCGCCACTGAGGATGGGCTAGAGGACAAACTTTTGCATTTTGTCGGCGTGTTCAGGGAAGATGACGAATTCGTCCTGGGAACGAAACTCAACACGGTCCTGTTTGGCGAAGTGGACGGTGACACCATGTCGATCGATTATCTTGCATTCGGCTCGACGCATTCGGCCGGCAGCTACGAGCTGCGGCGCATTTCTGAATAGGCATTCGGACAAATTGAGTGGCTTTCTCCTTCACGACAGCTGACGTCTGTCAGAAATCGAGCCGAAAGAGGTAGAATTGGCAAGCAGGTCTCGCCCTCGATCAAGTCTTGCCCTCGATATGAAGCTGCTGACTTGGTTGCTGTGAATTCGCCGGCGTCCTTTGCTGGTTCGCCAAACTCCCTCTCGTTGCGCTAAGGGGTTCCTGAAAGACGCCTTGAAACTCTGTTTGTTTCAATTCTTGAAGACGGCCTGAACGCTCAGATAGCGGCGAAAGTCCCTGTACTTTCCCTGTTAACAGGGAGGTATCGGCAGAGACAGGTTCGCACCAGACTGCCCGCACCACCACTTTCCATAATGCAGATTATGGGACGCCGACAAGACGTCCACGTGCCGAGCAGTGACAGACAAGATACGGCATTCTCTTCAACTTCCGTTTCTGAAGCGCTCCGGCGAAACGCTTGGCCTAGAGATCCGCGCGACACGCACTATGGCAGCATAGGGCAGGGTGGTCGACCGACCAATTCGGTTGATAGCGCTGCCCGCTGACAAAAAACCGCTCTGTACCCTGCATGGTTACCGGCAGAACCAATGTGATACAGTTGGAGTCAGATCGAGTGATGGTCATGGTCTCATCCTTCAAGCTGTTCGAAAGCGCTGCGGGCGCCGATTTGATTGCCGCGATCAAGACGGTCGAGGATGCGACGGCCGGGGATGGCCCGAAGTTCGGACCCAAGACATGTCGTGCCCTTAACCGCATGATCGTCAGCCGTGCCTACGGCAAACCCCTGCTTGAACTGTGTTTCCTTCTGATCATCGCGGCGCGCTGCGACCAACGCGGCGGACGTTACGAGACATTGCTGTGGAACCCGGAACCTGCCTTGCCGGGTGTTCTTCATGGCTTGCTGCGCCAAGCCGAACGTACCGGCTGTTTTGCCGGCGGCCCGGTGACCCTGCATCACGATGCGGCCGAGGTCGCGACCGACACCGACGTGTTCCGCGTCGCCTATTCGCGCATGCCTGTTTTGACCGCCCTTGCCGAATTTCTTCTGACGGCATTGGGTTATGAGGCCTTCGATACCCATGTTGCCGGATTGTTGCACCAGCCGCCGCGCTGGCGCGCGGTGGCCGACGTCGCCAACGCCCTGTCGCGCGAGCTCAATGGGTACCTGCAGCCACGCCTGGAGAGCGGCCACGCGCAAAACCGCGTCAAGGCCATGATGGATCATCTGTCGGAGCGCGACGAGGCTGCCGTCCAGGATGAGACGATCTTGAGCTTTTGGCTTGCGTGGTCCCTTCGCGATGATGATGCCGGTGAAGGTTTCAAGACCTATCGCAGCGTCTTTCGCGGTTTCGTACGTGTCGATGCGGCACTGACCGCAGCACGCGAGTGGTCGGGCGTGGAGCACGCCGTGTCGATTGGTGAGGACCGTGAGGCTGGTGAAGTTAATCCCGCCGACGTCGAAGACATCTTGACCGTTGTGGATGCGGAGACCAGTGCTCTTGACGCGCTAACGCAACCGCCGCTGGATGCGGTCAAATTCTTGACCCAAAAAGAGCTGGACGCGCTCTCGAACCAGGTCCGGGTCGTCCGCGTAATGCCGGACCTGCGGCTGTCCTACCTACGCGACGCGGTGTTCGGCGATCACCAGTTGCGCATCACTGAGGCGATCCGCCGGCGCAGTGATTGGGACAGGACAATGAAAGACGACTACGCCGCCAGGATCGCTGCCGTCCGGGACCTTGCCGGCCAGATCGACTTGGTCGTCTGGGCCGCGCTTCATGTCTTGGTCGAGGCAGAGCATGCCGGCGTGGCCGATTTGATCCTGGCGCTCCGGCCCGACATTGACCTCTCCGGTGCCATGCCCGCCCAGCAGGACCTGCCTGACGGGGTCGTTGCCTTTCCCACGGCTGATCCAGTCAGTCAGTTCCTGAAACTTCTGCGGACCAATCCGGACGACATTGGCGGGGACGTTGCCGATATCGTGGCGACGGCACGCAAGGCCCATCGCCGTGTCAATCGCCGGGGATTCACCGCCGATACCCAGAACGAATCGACGCTGGACGCGTTTCAAGAAGCCGGCCCCGTGCTGGCAAACTTGAACAAGCTTGCGCACCACATCAGCGTGGCGTTTGCCGACACCGACCACGACACATGGAGTGATCAGTTCGACCGCGACCAAGGTGTTTTCGCCGCCCAGTTTACTGCGATCTATGGGAGCGAAAGCCATGCCGCCAGCTGACAAACCATACGCTTGGCGGCTGGCTGAGGCCGTCGCGACGGCGGGCGAATTGTTGGAGTCGCTCGATATCGCCAAGCGTGCGCATTCTTCTTCAATCGGCTTTGGGGATCTTTACCGCTATGCGACGGATCCCCAGTCCGCCGACAGCGCCACGGCCGCGGCGCTGGCCGACAACCCCGGCCTTGCCGCCGATTGGCGCAGGCTGATGCAGAACCTTGCCGTTTACTCAGCGCCGATGGCCGCGGCCGCTGCGGACCGCGCCGCGCTTGACCGGCGTTACGGCGACGGATGGTCGTTGCGTCTTCGCGAGGTGCGCAAGACGCCTGATCAAGTCTGGGTCATCATCACGTTCGACCGGCTTGAGGGGACTACGCCGTCCTGGCTCTTTGCCGGCACGCTCCGCCACGCGCTGCCCGAAGCTACCGATGGTCAAATGCAATTCCGTATCGCCGCGGATGCGCCATTGGTCGGGGCGCTGCGGGATCCGGCGACAGAGCTCTTCCTGCTCTAGGATTGCGTACGGTGCGATGTGTGATGCTGCCGCGACCATGGGCCACGCACCGCCCAACTGGCAACAGTACGCAGTCGAGCTGTGGCCGGTCGACGTTATCCTGAGGCGTCGAGCACAGGACATTGTCACCAAATCGAAACTGCTGGACGCCCTGCCGGCGCGCGGAAGCTTTGTCGACATCGGCGCGGGAACCTGCCATCTCAGCGAGGCCCTGTTGGCATGTCGCCCCGGCCTTTCCTGTCTGGCCATCGATACCGCATGGTACCCCGCGCGCAGAACCGGTCGCCGTCTGGCCGCGACAGCCGGGGATCGATTCCGTCACGTTGTAGCAGACGGTTCGGCGCTGCCACTGGCCGATGGCGCGATGGACGCGGCTTTGATCGCGTTTGTGCTGCACCACTTGGTGCCAGCTGATCAGCTGGCAGTTCTGAGGGAGGCACGGCGCGTGCTGCGGCCCGGCGGCAGGCTCATCCTGCTGGAGGATACACCCGACGGCGGGCGGGAAACGGCCAGAACGGTCGTGGCCGATCGCCGCCTGAACCGGGAGTCCGCGTCCAGCCCGCATCACTACCGCACGGCTTGTCAATGGGTGGCGTTGCTCGCCGGATTGGGCCTCAGGGTTGAGCGCCAGGTCGCCATTTGGAGGATTTTTCCGCCCGCCACAATTGGTGCAATCCCGCACCACGCCTTCATTTTCAAGCCTATTTAGAAGTGTTCTAAGAATCCTTTTTGGGGCCGGCCCAAAGAAACGTTCCGGCCCCTGCATCACTGCGATCAAGGGGGAAACCCCTCTTTCCGCCGCCCCGGCGGATCACAACCGAGATCACAGTGGAGCGTCCGATGTCGAACAAACTGACCACCTTTGTTACAGCCGGTGCCCTGGCCCTTTCGATTGTCGCTTCGACTCAGGCGGCCCATGCTGCCTCAGGCAGCGCCCTCGATGCAGCGCTCGGCAGCATCCTGACGGATCCGGTGCAGGTCGTTCTTTCCCACGACACGGGATCAGGATCCGACTGCATCCTGGAGATTCTCGAGGATGCCGCCCCGGATCTCGTGACCATACCCGACCAGAAGTAATGTCGTTGGGGCCCGCTACATCCCTTGCTCGTCCTGCCTCGCTTCAGGAGCTGCGGTGGATCGTCCGGTCCGCCGCAGCTTCGGCGCGGCTGGCTCAAAACGACCAATCTCTTTGGGCGTCACGGTCCGGCAGCAAAAAAACATCGCTAACCCATGCATCACCCAATCAGGAGAGGAAACCCTCTATCCGCCGCGCAAGCGGCTCCTTCAACCGCACCTTAGTGGAGTATCTCATGTCGAAAATGATCTCATCCTTCGTCGCCATCGCCGGTGTCGCCGGCGTCCTGTCCACCGGCTTTGTGGCCTCCAGCCAAGCGGCGGAGACCGTCGATATGGGCGCCTACAGCTGCTCGGACTACTTGAATGCCTCCATCGAAGACCAGGATCTGGTGCTTCTGTGGATCGACGGCTACCTCAGCCACAAGACCTCGGATCTGGTTATTTCATCAGCCGCGATGACGAAGAACCACGCGTACGTCGAAATAGCGTGTGCGGACCAGCCGAGTGCGCCGGTTATCGATGTGCTGCTGTCGGGCCTGCCCGAGTAGCACGCCAGGAACGCGCCGCGCCTTTCAGGGGCGCGGTGCTCCCTGACCCACGAGGTATCAACACCTGACCAACCAGGAGCTCAACATGTTCAACAAACTCACCAACACAATTGCTGCGATCGGACTTGCCAGCGTCGTGTCCGGCGCCGCGATTTCCGCCCAGGCCAGTGACTCACTCGATATGGCCGCATTCTCCTGCGGCGACTATGTCAGTCTGTCGACTGATGACCAGTCCTACATCGTGTTCTGGATCGATGGCTATTTGAGCCACAAGACCGCGAACCTGGTCATCGACTTCGAGACCATCGGGTTCAACATCAACGACCTCCATGACATCTGCCGGGATCGTCCGGCTGACTCGGTGGTCGACATCGTGAACGAGGCCTACGACAGCTGATCAATGTCGTCTCCTTTCAGGCCCTGGCCGCGGCAAACCATCCTGGTTTGCCGCGGCTTTTTTTCCCGGCCAGAGAAAGTATCTGGTCCGGTCAAAAAATCTCCCTGGGCCCTGCATCACCACCAGTAAGGGGCCACGAACGGCCGAAAGCCTAGCCTCCGAAACAACCGGTCCAACCCTTACTTCGTGGAGATCAGCATGTTCAATACACTCACTTCCTGCATTGCGGCTCTCGTTTTTGCTCATGCCGTTTCGGCCGCGCTCGTTACGGAAGGGCAGGCGTCCGAGAGCGTCGACATGCGCGATTTCAGCTGCAACCAGTACCTCAGCGCGCACCCGGAAACACAACAGAACATCCTGTTCTGGGTGGACGGCTATCTAAGCCACGCGTCCTCCAACCTCGTTGTCCTGTTCGATGGGTTGGATGACTACCACCGCGTCATCGTTGAAACGTGCCAAGACGACCCGCGCCAGCCCCTCTCTGACCTGTTTGTCGCGCCCGAGAAAACCTGAACGCGAACCGAACAGCCGCGCCGGACCCTTCGGCGCGGCATTCCGGTCCAAAACGACACCAAGGAGACCCTGACAATGATCAAACACAAGCATCTGACCTCGAAACTCATCTATGGCCTGGCGGTCGCGATGTTGTTCATCGCGTTGAACGGTAGTGCCCGCGCAGACACCATTTGGGCCGTTGTCGTGGCCGACACAAATGACCCCCACATCGGCTATTCCGTCGGTGTCGACGCCGGCAACGTCACACGGATGCTGGATGACATCGCCAAGCAGACCGACATGGACCTCAAGCTCCAGACGATCAGCGGCAACGCGTTTACGGCAAAGTCCATCGATCAGGCGCTGAACAACATCAAACCCGGCACCGATGACGTCGTGTTCTTCTACTATTCAGGCCACGGCGAGCGTGACCTGAAGTCGAGCGATCCATGGCCGGAATGGAACGTCAATGGCCAGCTCGTCCCCTATAGCGATGTGCTGTCGCGACTCGACAACGGTGCCCCGCGCCTGGTTATCGCATTGTCCGACGCTTGCAATCGCGACCTAAGAAATTCGGTTGTCGGTGCGACGATAGTGAGCGACGACGGCCACGGTTCAAAGGAGCAGTGGAGCTACAAGGATCTCTTCAAGAGCACCACGGGCTACTTCGTGGCTTCATCGGCCTCGCCCGGTGAACTGTCGACGGTCGTCGGCGAAGGTTCGGCTTTCACGAAGAGTTTCCTGAACTCCGTGACCTACGCCATGCGCACCGCCGGTGTTACCTGGCAGGACATCAAGGAGATCACGGGCCAACCTATTCCTGTCCTTTTCAAGGAAAACAACCTGCAGACCGCCTTCACCAAGATGGATATTCGCGGTTTGGCGGATCCGGAGCCGCACTATCCCTTCTAGTCCCGTCAATTGTTGCGCTAACGCGGTGGACCAGCCGGTCCACCGCGTTTTTCATGTTCCTCGCGCGCCCGGCTGACCGCTGGTAACCTTGACGCAAGGCTATCTGGGGCGCGGATGGAACCGACCCGCATCTATGTTGCCACGACGGCGGGGCCGAGCGAGGTGCTCGATCTGACCGAGGAAGATCCTGAGGTGCACTCGGTGATCTGTCTGGGTGGGTCTGAGGTCGATTTGCCGATCAGCCCCTCGTATCACCGGTTCGTGCGCCAGCCGACCGGCGTCATTGAACGTCATTTCCATCACCCAACCTGGCGCATGGACGTGTCCGACCGGATCGATGCCGGTGGCAGTTGGAAGCTGGGCGTTCTGATTGCCCATGCCCTGGCCGATCAGGACTGTTTGGCCCGGCGTTCTCACGGTGATCCCGCGCCACTTGCCTGGCTGACGGGCGATGTATCGCGCGACCTGACCGTCGAGGCGGTCGGTCATCTCCCCGAGAAGCTGTTGCTTTCGCGCCAGTTGTTCGCCCGGCAGCGCGACAACGGCCAGGCGATTGCGATCTTCATGCCGCAGGCCGACCTGGCCGCTCTCGATGCACAGGATCTCACCAGCGCCGGCCTGACGTCGGACGACGTAACTGGCGTCGTTCATGCCAATGATGTCCTGGCGGCACTCGGCCTGCCTGCTCTCGAGACGCGCAAGGAAACGATCCCAACGAAGCGAACGGCGTTGACCCAGTCGACGTTCGGCCCGCCGCTCGATTTCGCACCCCTGGTGATGGAAAAGTCGCGCGACTTCGAGGGGCGCGCTTGGTTCATCGATGAGATCACTGAATGGAGGGACGACCGCCCTGGCGAGCGTGGCATCCTGATTCTGGGCGAACCGGGGACGGGAAAGTCTGCCCTGGCTGCCCGTTTGATTGGCGACGACACCACAGGCCGGCTGAGCCGTGACAGCGGCCCCGCCGCCTATCATTTCTGCCAGGCGGCGACGCCGGTAACAACGGATACCGGCCAGTTCATTCGCTCGATCGCAAGCATGGTGGCACAGAGTCGGCCGGACATCGCGGAGGCACTGCAAGACGAGGGCCCGGCTGCATTCTTGACACCAGAGGCGTGCCGCGACGACCCGTCAAGCGCGCTCGATTTCGGTTTGCTTCCGGTACTCGCGCGGGTTGATACGGGACCCACGCCGAACGTGATCATTGTTGATGCGCTTGACGAGAGTTTCAGTGGTCAGGGCATCGTATCCATCGCCGAGTTGTTGGCCCAGCGGATCGATCGCTTTCCGCCCGGCTGGCGTCTTGTGATGACAGGTCGGCCGGATCCACGGCTGATGCGGCTGTTCGGCAGCTTGAGGGCCTTGAGGCTTGACCCACAAGACACCCGCAACCTCGAAGACCTCGCCGCTTACGTTCGTCGTCGCCTGGCTGCGGGTAGTGCAAGCGGCGAGATAGACGCACTGTCTCGAACGATTTGCGATGCCAGCGACGGCAACTTTCTCTATGCGCAGCAAGTGCTTGATGCGCGGGCGCGCGGTGTCGAGCTTGTTGTGGTGGGCGATGGTCTGCCCCAAGGCCTCGAAGGCCTCTACGAGAGTTTCTTTTCGCGGCTTTGGCCGGACGGTGCGAGCTATGATCATGTCGCACGGGTCTTATCGGTTCTTCTTGCCGCACTCGAGCCGCTGACGGCATCACAACTGTTCCGGATCTTCGCGTTGTCCAACAGCGCACCGCCGGTCGCGGCTCTTGAGGCGCTTGGCCCGTTCCTTCGTGACAGAGACAGAACCTTGTCGATCTTCCATACGTCGCTCTCTGAATGGCTCAGTACCGACCAACGGTCGAGTGGCCGATTCTGGGTCGACACTGAGATCGGAAACAAGATGCTGCTGGACTTCTGCCGCCAGTGGCGCGACGTCGACGATCCCTACGCGCTCAGGCACATCGCCAGCCACCTGGCAAGATCAGGGCAACCAGAGGAGCTGCGCGACCTCCTGACTTCCGGCGACTTCCTGGCAACCAAAATCGACCGACTTGGCAGCCGTTTTGATGTGCAGAGCGATTTCGAGGAACTGGTCGGCGCGTTGCTGTCGCAGGATCGCGACGATGCCCTGCCAGAGGTTGCCATGGCCGAGACCGTGCAGCCCGGAACTGCCGTCGTGGCGGCGGTCTTGGCTAGCGGCACGAACCATCAGCGCGCCTGTCGGATCGCTGACATGCTTTTCCATGCAAAAGCGCCGGCCGGCGATGCCGCGATAGGGCAGCTTCGAATGCTCAATGGCCAGCGATCGAGCATTTGGCTTGCGCAACGGCTTGGCCATGTCGAGTTGCTCAAAAGAGCCGCCGATTGCAAGTCAGCGGCGGTACGCGCTGCCGTGGTACCGCATCTGTATCGTCTGTGGTTGGAGTCACCGGACACTGGTTGGTCGCTGTTGGAGGAGCTGGGCGAACGGATATTCGGTCCGACCGGCCTGCCGCGGCCGAGGATGCTGGAGGTCGTTGGCGGTGTATCGCTCGCCATGGTGAGCCAACATCTGGACGATCGCCAGGCCATGGCGCGGCTGCGTGATCTCTGGCGCGGCTGGGCACGCGACGCGCGCGACCGCCCGCTCACAAAGTTGGTTGGCCGACGTTGGACCATGTCGCTCATCGTTCCGAGCCTTCGGCTGCTGCTTGCCCAACAGCCCGACTATCAGCCGCTTAACATCAAGGAAATGGGTGCCGCGACAGAGTTGGCGACGACACACAAGGACGCGCGCGCGGCCGTCATCGACTGCCTAGACGATGCAAGCCAGACATCAGGCACGATCGCCGACGTGCTGGCGGACCGTTCGATGCCGTTTGACGTCATCTTGATGCTGGCGGCCGAACGCGCGCTCATCGTCCAGGGTCATCGGGACCTCTCCGGCGCCATGACGGCGCTTGAGCAGATCCATGAGAATGGCGCGCCGTGGTTTCGCCAGTCCGTGCTTTACAGCGGCTTTCATATTCTGCGCGTGGCTGGCCCAGAGGGGGCCGCCTGGCTTGACCGCTATATGGCGATGTCGCGGCAAACCATCTTGGGTGGCCGGGCGCTGTTCAGCACAAATAGCGGTACATACAGACTGGTGCCTCATATGGCCTGGACGGAGGTGCTGGCCGACGCAAGCGGTAAGCAGGCGGAACCCGGTCGCATGCCTGCTCTCATGAGCGCCGCGCTTGAGTCCGGTGACGCGGCGTTCTGCGAGAGAATCGTTGCTGCCTCCGAAGTCTTGAGTCTGGGTTATCACCGCCACGAGCGAGCACTGGAGGTGCTGCGTCCCGTGGTCGGGACGACCGATGCCAAGCTCGTCGAACCGATGGTCGGCGCGCTCGCCAACATCCGTTTTCATGCCGAAACGCCGGTTGACGCATTTCTGCAGTCGGTCGGCGATGACCAATTGACACAGCGCGTTCACGCGGCTGCGCCAACGGTTAAGGCGTCGGACTTTCCAACCTGGATCGATGATATGGTGATACGCCTGCTGGTCGATCGGCCGGACTTTCGCCTGGAGGTAGTGCAGGCTCTCAGACGATCCGCCGACGCCACATCGCTGCGCGAAATGTTGGGACAAATCGTGACCTGGGTTGTCGACCTGGTTGCCGAGTAGCTTCCCGGGGACAGTCTGCGGGCCATGATCGCGCAATGCGGGCGCCCGTTTCGCTGTCTCGCCTGGAGCGACTGACACACTGTTGGACGCAGCGGAAAAGTCGGAGTTGCCTCTTCTTCCGGGAGCCGCCACGGCGAGCGAGTCGATGCGTCTACTGGCACGCGGTTACCGCGTTTAGAAGTTCTTTCCCACCGAAGCCGCAGGAGGTGTGCGCTTCGTGAAGAGCCTGGCCGCGCCGCTGCCTCAGATCGAGTTCTGCCCGACCGGTGACATAGCGCTCGAGAACGCGAACACCTATCTGGCGCTTCCCAATGTCATCTGTGTTGGCGGTTCATGGGTTGCGCCAGTGGATATGGTAAGGCGCCGCGATTGGACTTCCATCGGGGCTCTTGCGCATCAGGCGGCAGGGATTGAGGCGTGGCGGCAATCACGTAGTCTATTGATGGCATCGAAACGATAAACTCTTCGTCGCGCTCCCTGATACCGCGGAAACTTTCCTGAGGGGTCGTCGGAGAGTCCTTCAATTGTGCAAGGTTAGGTTAGTCTCTGCATTCTGAGTGAAGACCATCAAAGGGTATCTCTATGATTGTTCGAATTTGGCAAGGCTGGACTAGTCATGAAAACGCAGATGAATATGAACACTTTTTAACAACAGAGATTATTCCTGGTGTTCTTGCGAAGAAAATTCCTGGATTGCTCGAAATTGAGGTCTTTCGCCGTGAAACCAGTGACGAGACCGAATTCATGACAAAGTATAGCTTTGATGACATAGACAGTATTAAGCTCATGGCAGGCAGTGACCCAGAAAAATCTTTTGTGCCCGACAGAGCACAGAAAGTATTGAAGCGGTTTGAAACTACTGCCCGACATTTTGAGAAGAAATACTGAAGTTTCGGCTAAATCGCACTATTAGCGACATTCACAGATCGCAGATTCTCAAAAGAACTTCAAAACTTCCCTGTACTTTCCCTGTTAACAGGGGAGCCAACGCGGAGACAGGTTCGCAACAGGCTGCCCGCACCACCACCACTTTCCATAATGCAGGTTATCGAGCTGGCCAAATGTCCGCATGTCTTCCAACAGCTGACATGATGCCTCGTGGCGAAATGTGATTCTTGTGGCTCAAAGTGGCCCCGCTCAGCGCTTAGAAATCACCGGGCGGCTCGCGATCACGTGGTCCTGATGGACCACAGACCGATCATGGACTAACAATCAAGCAGGACCAGTTAGGTGCGTCAGGTCGGTGCAACGCAACATGCTCCACGTGTTTAGCCCTGTGACCGACATAAAAGGTCTAACGCATGTACGACAAACCGCGAAGGAATTGGACCATGTATCGATTTGCCGGCGTTCTGGTCGCGTTGTTGTGTTTCGCGCCTTCGGCGATGGCAGATCCTTTGCCATCGTGGAATAGCAGCGAGACCAAGCAGCAAATCATTGGTTTTGTCGAGACGGTCTCCGATCCCTCGCACGTGGACTTTGTCCCCGCCGATCAGCGGGTTGCGGTGTTCGACAACGACGGCACCCTGTGGTCGGAGCAGCCGCTCTATTTTCAGCTCGTCTTCGCGATGGATCGCTTGGGCGAACTTGCCAAGGAGGACCCCTCCATTCTAACAAGCGATGTACTGCGCGCCGCGGCGGCCGGGGATGTCGAAGGCGTCATGGCCGGTGGCAAGGAAGGTCTTCTCGAAGTCGTCGACGCATCCCACAGCGGACTCTCTACCGAAGCCTTCCAGAGCGCGGTGGCGGACTGGCTGGATACATCGGCTCATCCCCAGTCCGGTCAGCGTTATGATGCCATGGTCTACCAGCCGATGCTGGAGCTTCTAAGCTATCTGCGCGACCGCGGCTTTCGAACCTACATCGTTTCCGGCGGCGGCATCGACTTCATGCGTGTGTTCGCTGAGCGCGTCTATGGCATTCCGCCGGAGCAGGTGATCGGCAGCATGGGCAACATGTCCTATCAGGTCGTGGATGGTGTTCCGACGATTATGAAGGAGCCTGGTATTCACTTTATTGACGACAAGGACGCCAAGCCAATCGGTATTGCGCGCGATATCGGCCGGCGTCCCATACTCGTCGCCGGCAACTCCGATGGCGATTTTGAGATGCTTGAGTGGGCGACCAGCGGCGATGGGGCCCGTCTCGGGATGATTGTCCATCATACAGACTACGAGCGGGAGTGGGCCTACGACCGTGACAGTCACATCGGCCGGCTGGAACGCGGACTTGACGAGGGGCCGGACCGCGGGTGGCTCATCATCGATATGGCGGCCGATTGGGCGACGGTTTATCCGGCATGGCCATGAGCGCACATGTCGGGACGGATTGATTGTTTCTTCGGTCTTGTCGTGTGCCTGAGCCGCAGTTGGCCCGCGTCAGTCACGCCGTTACTCCCGCAACTCAATAAGTTCTGAATTGATCGGGTAGTCGGGATACTCCTCGGATAAGCGCATGGCGGCTTCGGCGGCTGCGTCACGCTCACCGAGGCGCAGTTGGGTCAATGCCAGGAGTTCCAGGTACTCCGGCCCGGTGGCACCAAGGATGCGAGCGCGTTCGAGCGCCGCGAAGGCGGCCTGATTGTCGCCATTCGCGGTGTGGATCGCGGCGATGTCGACCCTGACCGTGGGGTCGAGAGGCGAGCGTGATGCCGCCGCCTTGAGCGGAACCAGAGCTTCGTCCAGCCGGCCCAGATCGGCCAGCACGTTGCCGTGCGACTGCAGCAGCAGGGTTGAATCGGGGTTGTGCTGCAATGCGGCGGCCAGGATCGCATCGGTTGTCGCGAGATCATCCGAAGCGAGCGCGATGCGGGCCCGCATCATCCAAGCATCGATCAGGTTGGGATCAAGGCTGACGGCTTCCTTGAAGGCCGCATCGGCCGCGGCCATCGACCGTAGTGTCATGGCAATGCCGCCGATCTGCATCTGGGTTTCCGGATAGTCCAGTGTCGCCGTTAGTGCGGTCCGCAGGTCGTCGCGCGCGACGTTGACAACATCGATTTCTTCCGGCGACAGGCCATCGGTTGGAATGTCGACGGTGTTCCGTGCCGCTGCCAGTCGGACCGACCGGATGGGGTCCAGCATCATGGGCGCGATGACAGCCCCGCGCACGCCGTCGGGCGCGAACCGTAGTGCGTTGACGGAAGCCAGGCGAACCAACGGGTCGTCATCCTCCAAGAACGGGTAGAGACGTGGCGCGATGTTCTGGTCCAGCCGTTCGCCGAGCAGCTCAATGGCGGACGCCCTGACGATGCCAGCGACCTGTGTGTCGTCGGCCAGGGCCAGCAGGAGCTCCGTTGACTGAGCGTCAAAGTCGTTGCGGCCAGCGAACAGCACCTCGCCATAGTGCGGCTGCGTCCACCGCCCGTCCGGATACCACGCTTCTATTTGCGCCGCCGCCCAGGTCTGGGTCTGGCCGACATGGCACGACGTGCAGGCATCCGGCGCGCCGATGACCGCACCTAAGTCTGGCCGCGGCACACGAAACGAATGATCCCGCCTTGGGTCGACGATCATGTAAGCCTTTTCGGGCATGTGGCAGGCGACGCATTCGGCGCCTTCGCTGCCGATCGGGTGATGATGGTGGTCGGTGCTGTTGTAGTTGCCCAGGACCAGGCTGGGGAAGTCGTCCCGCCCCTCCGGATTGTGGCACTGCGTGCACACCGCGTTGCCGTCGGCGACCAGACCATTGCTATGGGGGTCATGGCAGTTCGTACAGGTCACGCCGGATGCAAACATCTTCGACTGTAGAAACGAGCCGAAGACATAAACCTCGGCGTCGATTTGACCGTCGGCATGGTAAAGGCCATCGCGCAGCAGACTGAGAACGTGGTGGTCTGAGAACAGCGAGCCGGCCGGTGGGCTATCGGCATCGAGGGGCGAGCGGCGCGAATGGCAGGAGGCACAGACCTCGATCTCTGTATCCGCACGGTCGGGCAACTCGGCGAAGATCACGGCAAGGCCGATAGCGTCGGGTTCCGCATCGTCAGCGCCACCACTTGCCTCGGCCCAGGCGACGTGGGCGGCGCCGGGTCCGTGGCAGGCTTCGCAACCGACGGTGAGGTCAGACCATGTACTCTGATAGATCTGGGTCTGCGCGTCGTAATTCTTCTGAAAATCCGTCTGATGACACACTGCACACCGGGCCTGCCAATTCTTGTAGGGACCGGTCCAATGCAGACCGTCATCGGCGGTCGCAATGTCGTCGGGATAGAGGTGATACCAACGCTGATCGATCGTGTCCCACGCGATGTCGAGCGCTTGCAGGCGGCCACCCTCGGTCTCAATGAGGTATTGCTGCAACGGCGTAACGCCCACCGTATAGAGGATCTGATAGGTCTGTAACCCGCCGTCCGGCCCATCGGTTTCGACGTAGTGGCCACCATCCTCGCGAAAGAACCGGGTGCTAACGTCATCGAACCGGAGCACCTCCCCATCGAACCGGCCCAGGACGTTTGTCTCGTCGACCTCTCTCATGGCCCAGCTATGGTGCGACTCCGACCAGGCCTCGAAAGCGGCGGCATGACATGCACCGCAGGTCTGGGACCCAACGTAGTTGACGGTGTCAGCATGTACGTCAGCGACCGCAGCACCCGGCCACAGCACCAGGAGGCCCACCAGCAGGATCCAAAGGCGGGTAAGCTGCACACGGCGTGTGGAGGTTGTCATGCCCGCATCATGTCACGAGACCGGGTTGAGGTGTGCCGGTAACCGGCGCTCAGTCGACCTTGCCGTCGTGCTCCGAGGTTGCGCGCGCGCCTTGCGTAGGGACGTCAGCAGATCCTGCCGTTCCTCTTGGCTCAGGGCTTCCGGCTGCCGTCCTGGCGCATAGCGTTCGGCAAAGGCACGACTTAGAGCGTCACCGGTGGTTGCTTCGATGGGCTCTCGGTCACGAACGTTTAGACGTGCAAGCCAGATCTGTCGTTGCCGATCAACGTCGCTCAGACCACCATGTCTCGCGGCGTTTTCCAGACAGCGAAATGCATACGCCTCAGACGCCAGGTAGCGGGCATGACGTTGTGTCCGCCACGCCCGCAGTCTGGGCCAGGCGAGGTAGAAAACAACGACGAGCGCGGCAAGGACGACAAGGACGACCGCGCTCCACAACGTCACGAGTCCGGTGCGTGTGGAACCGCTTTCGGCAGCCGGTGTGCCCGGCGCCGAGGCGACAGTCAGTGTGGTCTCCGGCAGCGTTGCTGTCTCGATGACGCTGGTTTCGGTGTTCCACCAACTGAGCTCGATCGCCGGAAGCACGAACGTGCCGCCGGTTTCGAAGACATAGGAGACGCTCTCGGATCTCGTCGCTGATTCAATCGCATCGGACCGCTCGTTCTGCCGGTCTTCGACAATCGGTTGGCGGACCAATGCGGAGAGGCCCGCGTCGTCGAGGGGCGCTATCAGTGGCGGCAGAAACATCGCCGGCATGCCGTCGATGGTTGCGGTCACGCTTCGTACCACCGCGTCGCCGGCTTCAAGTTCGTCGGTGATGCCGGTGGTCTCCTCCTCAAGCGTCAACGATGTGCCAATGAGAAGGGGATCGAGTGTCTCGGCGCCCGGTGGCACGGCACTCGTGATGACGATGTCCGGTACGTCTAGACTCAGGAAGATCGGCTCACGGGTCTGCGGGTCGGCATAGGTGACATCCAGTGTTTGTCCGGTGATTCGATATTCACCGGCAAGCTGAGGATAGAGACGGTAGCTCCTGACGACACCGGCCCAGTTGTCGCGACCGATCCGTTCGGTGACAGACCGCGAGCTGTCGGGCGGCAGCATGACGAGGGCATTCGCTATCTCGAAGCTCGGCCAGACCGGTGGCTCTGGAAACCAGGTCGGTGCCAGGACCGTCACGCGCATCACGGCTGCCTCGCCAACGGACACCGTCTCCGGATCGACCTCGACACGCACGAACGGGCCATCGGGCGGCTCTTCCTCTTGCGCGCGCAATGGTGAGATCGACAGCAGGAGCGTGACCAGCCATAGGATCAGGAAACATCTCACTGTGCCGTTTCCTGTGCTGGCTGCGTCGCGGCTTCCAGCGCGAACTTGTTGCGCAGGAAGTCAGCGGGGCGTGTATCGACCACGCGCATCCACTGATCGGCTGACTCCAGGCGCATCTGGTCGGCCTGCGTCATCACATGTTTCTCGCCTTCGCCCGCCTCCAGGTCGAACTTGTAGTCATCGGCGCCCAGCTCGTACTGCTCGCCGGTGCCCGACTGCTCGCGGACACGATTGACGTAGGCGACCAGGGCTTGGGCGACGGCCAGGTTGTCACGCGCTTCCTGGTGGTCGGGGTCCTCGACAAGCGCCTGCTCGAAGGCGGCGACGGCGTCGTCGTATTCCCGCGCCTTAACCAGAGCGTTGCCCATGTTGAAAAGGCCGTCGGCCGTCGGCACGCGGGCAAAGGCGGCCGCCGCCTCGGCGTATCGGCCGGCGCGGTAGTTGGCCAGGCCATGCCACATCGGATCGTCGAACAGTTGGGCTGCCCGAAGATAGTCCTTGTCGTTGTAGGCGAGGCGGCCTTGCTGATCGGGCGTTAGCCAGACATCGAGGAACCAGTTGCCGGCGAAGTCCTCGTCGGTTTCAGCCTGGCTCGACACGGAGCCCGATTGCGCGAGCGACGGCTGCGGCACAAGTAGGGGCAGGCTCATGATCAAGATGACGGCCCAGCGCATCGTCCATCCTTTCCGGAACCAGATCAGAATTAGAAAGGCGATCGGCCAGGCGATCCACCAGCCCTCGTCGCGGTACATCACATCGTCGCTGTCATCGAGCGCGTTGCGCAGGTTGGATGCGACACGGCTCACCACAGCGCGGACGTCGTTGTCGCCAAGCTGTACCTCGACAACATCCACACCGGCGCCGCTTAGCTTGTTGAGGGTATCGCGATCCAGATCCGCCGTCAGACGCCCGCCATCCGCGCCGGTGACGATGCCGCCGTCGGCGTTGACGATGGGACCGCTGTCCTCGGTCGCGACGATCAGCGCAACGATACCCGCGGCATCGAAGGTTCGGATTGTCTCGATGGCGGCATCGTCGACACCGTCGGTGACCAGCAGAATGGATCCCGGTGTCTCCTCGCCCTTCAGCAAGCCGGCGGCAAGATCGATCGCCAAGTCCGCCCGGTTACCCGGCACCGGCATGATGTCAGGCGACAATCCCTCCAGAAACGGTTCGATAACGGCGGGGTCGTCGGTCAATGGCAGCACCATGTGCGCTGAACCGGCATAGGCAATCAACGCGGTTCTGGCACCCGTTCTGGCGGCTATGAGATCGCGTATCTTCATCTTGGCGCGTTCCAGCCGGGTCGGCTGGACGTCACTGGCCAGCATGGTGTCGGAAACCTCAAGCGCGATGACGAGAGGGGCCGTCTCGGACACGAAGGGGTTGGGCACCGGCTTCCACGCCGGGCCAGCCGCCGCCACGCAGATCAGCGCAAGGCATGCCGCTGTCGCGTCGATGGGAAGCAGGCGCCGCGCGTTCCGGCGGTTGACCGTCAGATGGCGCGCCAAGTGTGGTGCGATCTGCGCGGTCCATGGCGGATCAGCCGTCAACCGACGGCGCACCAGCCACCACAGGACAAGCGTCGCCGGGATGCCGAACAGCCAAAGCGGCCGCAGAAATCGAAAGGCGTCCATCATGTCCATGAATGCCGTCATGCTGCGATCTTTCGGCGCGGCCACATGGTGAGCCCCGCCAGCGTAGCGAAGACAACCACGAAGGCCGCTATGAGCGGGATGTGGACCAGAGACTGCCGTGGCCGGTAGGAGACGGACTTGACGATCTGAGGCTCCAGACTGTCGATCTCGGCGTACACGGACTGAAGGCCCTCGATGTCGTCGGCCTGGAAGAAGAGACCGCCGGCCTTGTCGGCGATTTGCTGCAGGGCGTCGTAGTCGACGCGGTTTTCGCCCGCGGCGTTGGGGTCGCCGACGCCGATGGCGATGATCTTGACGCCGTTCTGTGCGGCGATATCGGCGGCGTTCAACGGTGTCATGCGGCTGTTAGTGTCGGCACCGTCTGTCAGCAGGACCAGCAAGCGTTCATCGACATCGCTTGCCTCGAACGTCCGGATCGCCAGGCCAATGGCATCGCCGATCGCGGTATGTGGTCCCGCCATGGCGACCTCTGTGGCGTCAAGCAGGGACCGGGCGGTCTTGAGATCGCGTGTGAACGGCGCCTGAATGTAGGCCCGCGTGCCGAAGACGATCAGACCGATGCGGTCACCGTCACGCCGGTCGATGAAGTCACCGACAACCTGTTTCACCGCATCGATCCGGGAAATGGGATCAGCACCCTGCGGTGCAAAGTCACGCTGGTCCATGGACTGCGAGAGGTCGACCGCCAGGATCAGATCGCGCGCCGTCTCGGTACGTTCAATCGGTTCACCAGCCCATTGCGGGCCGGCAAGCGCTGTGACCAGAAGCAGCCAGGCGATAGATGCTGTGACCATCTGCACCGCGCGGCGGCGCAGGATCGCGGAGCCCTTGCGTGGCTTGATGCCTGTCGCGTCGACCATGGAGTCGAAAAACGGTACGCGGATCGCCGATGTGGTTTCGCGTCGCGGCGGTGCCAGCCACCAGACAAGCAGCGGCAGTGGCGCGATCACGAATGCCCAGAGATGGTCAAACTCCAGCATGGTGGGTCCTGATCCAGTGGCGTGCCGCTTTGATCAAGGCGCCTTGGTCGGCCTCGCCAGCCGTCGCGCCATAGGGTGCCGTCACCAGGGTATGTCCGGGCGTGCCTTGGAAACTTCCGCCGTCGCTGCAGCCGTCCAGGAAGGCAAGCCATGCGTCGCCGGATAACGAAGCAACGTCGCGCCGGTCAAACCGTGTCAGCGCCGTGCGTCGCAGAAGCTCGGCAACACGCAGCGCCAGCTCAGGACTGGCCTCTGTTTCGATCTGATCGAGCTCGGCGAGCGCGTCCCGCCGGTAGCGATTCTGCCGCCGGTGCCGCAGCCATCGCCAAGCGGCCAGGACGGCCAGCAAGACAAGGATGGCCGCCACAACCGTCCATGCGGTGGTTTGGGGCATCCATGACACGGGCTCCGGTTCGACGACGCCATGCATCTGGTCGAGCAGCTCAGTCAGCGACATCGCTTCAAGATTATCGGTTGCCTGCTCGCTCATCGGGTCATCTTCGGCGCAATGGCGCGGCCCATCAGCCGTCGGATCTGTCCGACGGTTTCCTTGCTGCTTGTCAGCGGTAGAACGGGTATGCCCAGTTCACGCTCCCAAGCCAGGATCTGTTGAACGCGCCCCGCAGCAACCTCGTGAAGTGACTGGTGGGTGCGGCCGTCGCTGGTGTCGATCTCGGCTTGAAGGTCACCGTCACTGACCACAAGACGCAGGTTGCGCGGCAGGTCCTGTGCCAACGGATCGGTCACGACGACGAGAACAAGGTTATTGTGGCGGGCGAGTCCCGAGAGGATACGCCGGGTGTTGGCGCCAATGCCGTCGAAGTCACTGAACACCAGGACCGTATGGTCGTGACGCGCGATCTGCGCGGCGGCCTCCAGCGGCTGGTCAATCGGCATCGGTCTGGCGACTGGCGGCACATCGGCACGGAGAGCGCGGTTCCCGTTGACGATCGCTTTCAAGATAGCGTTCAGCGTGCGTTGGGAACGCTGGGGCCGGATCTCCACCATGTCGCGGTCGCCAAACACGATTCCGCCGACCCGGTCACCGGCGCGAAGGATCGCAAAACCGGCCAGTGCCGCGGCTTCGGCCGCCGTCACCGACTTAAGGTTCAACACCGACCCGAAAAACATCGACATCCGCTGATCGACAACGATCAGCGCCGGCCGGTCACGTTCTTCTGTGTAGACACGTATGTGCGGTTCGCCGAGCCGCGCCGTAACCTTCCAGTCGACGGTCCGGATGTCGTCGCCCGGAAGATAGTTGCGGATCTCCTCGAAGTTGATACCGCGTCCACGCAGTTTCGACGCGTGACGACCGCTCAAGACGCTGCGGGAAGGTTGGCGCGGCAAGAAGCTTAGCTGTCGCGCATTGCCCTCCAACCGCCTCAGGCCTTCAAGGCTGACATAGGCGCCCTGGCCGTCGTCGAGGATGGAGGTTGGGTCGGCCATCGAACCTAGGGCAATGCGACCTGAACGATGATGTCGTCGATCACGCGATCGGTCGATATGCCTTCGCCTTGTGCTTCGTAGGTCAGCGCGATGCGGTGGCGCAGAACGTCATGCATGATGGCGCGGACGTCATCCGGTCCGACAAAGTCATGCCCCTTCAGCCACGCATAGGCGCGAGCCGCTTTGTCGAGTGACAGCGACGCACGCGGGCTGGCGCCAACCTCGACCCATCGCGCCAAATCGTCGGAATAGCGGGCGGGATCGCGGGTCGCCCAGACGATATCGACGATGTACTGTTTGATGGCCTCGGAGACATGGAGATCAGCAATATCCCGGCGCGCGGCGAACACCGCTTCCTGCGGAATTGGTTCTTGGGTTGCCGCGGGCTTTTTCTCGTCATCACCTACGCTGTCGCCCTGGGCCGCGAGGCCCGCGGCATGCCGTTCTTCGCCGCGCACCAACTCGATGACGCCGCCTTCCTCGGCTGGCAACGGATAGGTGATCAGGACCTTCATCAGGAAGCGATCCATCTGCGCTTCGGGAAGCGGGTAGGTGCCTTCCTGCTCAATCGGGTTCTGGGTCGCCATGACCATGAAGAGCGGCGGAAGGTTATGGGTCGTTCCGGCTACCGTGACCTGTCGCTCCTCCATCGCCTCGAGCAAAGCGGCCTGAACCTTGGCGGGCGCTCTGTTGATTTCGTCGGCGAGCACGATGTTGGCGAAGATCGGACCTGCTTCGAAGCGGAACTCGCCCTTGCCGCCAGCGGCGTAATAGACCTCGGTGCCGGTCACGTCGGACGGCAGAAGGTCCGGCGTGAATTGGATACGGTTGAAGTCAGCGTCCATGTTGGTCGCCAGGGCCTTGATCGCCCGTGTCTTGGCGAGCCCAGGCAAGCCCTCGACCAGCAGGTTGCCGTTTGCCAGGATGCCGACAACCAGGCGTTCGATGACATCGGTTTGTCCGATGATGGAGCGGCCCATCCGCGCTACGAGGTTATTGATCTGGTCGCGTGCGTTGTCCATGGCCCTATCGTCCCGTTAACCCATCCCCGTCACCACTGCCGCTCGAGCTCCTTCGACCAGCGGCAACTACGGCCACCACAAACAAAACCGATGTAGTGTCATGACGGACCGGTCAATACACCAGGCTGCGCCCCGATCGTCCCACATGGGATCGATCGGGGCATAGCCGGCAAAGACATCCGGCGGTGACCGCCTTACTGCGATGTGCCTCGCGCCATCTGCTCCATGACCTGATCGATCGTGAAGCTGGCGGGCGTCTGGCGTGGCGGGAACTCCTGGAACGTCGCCAGGAAGTTACCGACGATGACCTGTGCCGGCACGAAGACAAAGGCCCGGCGCAGGAGCCAGTCGTCATAGTAGGACGAGACATGGTCGGCCAGCTCGAACGGATCCGACCGCAGATTGAAGAGTTTCGGCAGCCGCAGGAAGATGAATGGTTCGCCCCAGACGTCGAAACCTTCCGCACGCTGTTCGGCGAAGACGACCTTCCAATCTTCATAACGCAGGCAAAGCAGATCGCCCGTATCGGAGAAGTAGAAGAACTCCTTGCGCGGGCTTTCGTCGACCTCGCCCTTGAAGTAGGGCAGGAAGTTGTACCCGTCCAGGTGTACCTTGAAGGTCTTGTCACCTGCCGTATAGCCGGTCAGCAACTGTTCTTTCAGGTCCGGAACGCCAACGGCCGCGGCAATGGTCGGCATCCAGTCGAGGTGCGAAATGATGTCATTCGAGACAGTGCCCGGCTCGATCACGCCCGGCCATTTTACGAGCAACGGCACGCGGTAACCGCCTTCCCAGTTCTCGTTCTTCTCGCCGCGGAACGGTGTCGTGCCGCCGTCGGGCCACGAGAACACCTCCGCGCCGTTGTCGGTCGAGTACATCACCATCGTGTTGTCGGCGATCCCCAACGCGTCGACCTTGTCGAGCAACTGACCGACGTGGCCGTCGTGCTCGACCATGCCGTCGGCATAGATGCCGTAACCGGTGATGCCTTGGCTCTCCGGCTTCAGATGCGTGAAGATGTGCATCCGCGTTGAGTTGAACCAAAGGAAGAACGGTTTCTGCTGGGCGTTGGCGCGATCCAGGAAGTCCAACGCCGCCGCCAGAAACTCTTCGTCCACGGTTTCCATGCGGTTCGCGGTCAGCGGCCCGGTATCCTGGATTTCACCGTCAGCCGAAGCCTTGAGAACGCCGCGCGGTCCGAAGTTTTCGGCGAACTCAGGGTTCGTCGGATAATCGATGTTCTCGGGCTCCTCTTCGGCATTCAGATGATAGAGGTTGCCGAAGAACTCGTCGAAGCCATGGTTGGTCGGCAGCATATCGTCGCGGTCGCCCAGGTGGTTCTTGCCGAACTGGCCGGTCATGTACCCCAACGGCTTCAGGATCTCCGCAATGGTCGGATCCTCAGGCTGCAGGCCGAGGTCAGAACCAGGCAGGCCGACTTTCGTCAAGCCGGTGCGGAATGGCGACTGGCCGGTGATAAAGGCGGCACGCCCCGCGGTACATGACTGTTCGCCATAGTTGTCGGTGAACAGCATGCCTTCATTGGCGATACGATCAATGTTGGGCGTCGAGTAGCCCATGATGCCGTTGTTGTAGGCCGAGATATTGAACCAGCCGACATCATCCCCCCAGATGATGAGAAAGTTCGGCTTGTCCTCTTGCGCGACCGCGGGCTGCGCGATTGCAATGGCGGCCATTGTCACCAGTAGTGACAGCGCCCTGGTCTTCCACCTTGATGAAAACACAACATCCCCCCTTGATGTTGACTGGCATTCGCAACAACAAAATTGCAGGCCAGGAAACAAAAACAAACTGGCTTACATTCTTTTTTTATTGCGCCCCTAAGTCTGTAGCTAATCACCTCATCGCAAAGCGCGCAATCGGCAAACCGCTTTGATCGTGTCGCCTGACCGAGACGAGGCGTTCGAGTGCGGAGCGCAATTCGTCGCACATCTTTCGTCTTGTCGCGCAGGTTCCTGCCTGTAACCATCATGGCAACGTTAGGGGACGGGTTCGGCAAGACCTGCGGCGCGGTCAAAAGAAGCAGATAACGATCGCCAATCAGGTCAGGTCCGAGAAGGGGGCAGCTTATGTTTCGTTGGTTCCTCACCGGCGCGAAGCTTGCGGCATTGTCGATGGTAGCGGTGCTGCTTGTCGCGCCGGCACATGCCCAAGACGAGGCCGAGAACGCAGGCCATGTCGATTGGCAATTCGATGCGAGTGCCTATCTGTTTGCCAGTGCGATCACAGGCGATGTCGGCGTAGGGCCCGTAACGACCGATGTCGATGTCAGTTTCGGCGATATCCTGGAAGGTCTTGAGGGCGGCATCATGGGTTACGGTCAGGCCCGGAAGGGGCCGTGGTCGCTGATCGCCGATGTTGCGTATCTCAGAGTTACCGCCGACAACGAGCTGGCTTCAGCGGGCGGTGCCCTGACCGCCAATTTGGATGTCGAACTGAAGCAAACGATCCTGGCTGGCTACGGTGCCTATCGCGTCTACGATCGGCCATGGCGCGCAAACAATCAGGACGGCATCGGCCTCTCGATCGATGTGCTGGGTGGCGCCCGCTACAATCGTGTCGTCACCGAGTTGGATGCGCGCGCCGCGATCTTGGGACTGACAACGTCATCACAGAGGGACCGGACCGTCGACTGGGTCGATCCTGTCGTAGGTGTTCGTGCTGTCGTCGCGCCGGCGCGCAACTGGCGGGTGACATTATGGGGCGACTACGGCGGCTTCGATGTTGGCGCCGACTCGACATGGCAATTGATTGGTCTCGTTGGTTACACATTCGACAGCGGTATCGACTTGTTTGGCGGTTATCGCGCCTATGCCTTCGACTACAGCGAAGGCAGCGGCGGCTCCAGGCTGAATCTGGACCTAACCTACGCTGGCCCTTTGGTGGGAATCGGGTTTCAGTTTTAGGGGTTCGCACTTCAATCTCGGCATAGGTCTTTGGGCAAACCTGGTGGCGATGCGTCTAATGCAACAGAGCAAAACGGCTCCATGAACCATCGAGAAACCTCCCTCTTTGGCTCTGCAGTTTCTCTGATTCAGTACGCAGGGAGTTTGTCTCAGTGCTTTTGAAAGCACAGGAAAATCCGGGTCGGGATACCTGAAGAGGGTCAGAAACCGGGAGATTTCCCTGTACCTTCCCCGTTAACAGGGAGTTTGCCGCAGCAGAGACGGGTTCGCAGCAGACTGCCCGCACCACCACCTCTTTCCATAGTGCAAGTTATCGGACTACTGCTCAGGGCGACTTAAAGGCGGATAGCACGTTAGTCGAGTCTCTTGTCCGCTGAACGGTCTCTGCAGAGACCGAGGTGCCGCCTCGTCCTCTTGTCGCACCCCCATTACACGGCCGCGGTGGCAGTAACCCAAAGCGTCTGTTTCCCAGGCTTCCCGGGTGAGAGACTTCTCCGTTCAAAGTGCGGGCACTAAACGTCGCGATCCAACGACGACGTAGTGCGACAACACGTTCGATCTGAGGGGTAGAGCCTGGTCGGGTAAGGGAGCAACGTTTATGGAGGGCGCTGGGATTTCCGTCGAAACCATTGTGATGGATGGAGTCGTCTTCACAGGTGACAGGGCCCGGCCGAGCTTCCGACCTGGTGCCGTCGCTATTCGGCAAGGAGAAGTTGCCTGCGTCGGGTCGGTGTCCGAGGTGCTGGCCGCCTATACGGCGGAGGAAACGATCGATGCCAAGGGCGGCATCGTTCATCCCGGCATGATGGATACCCATCTGCACCTGACATCCATTCTGTTTCACGGGCTGCCGATCGATGCAGATGGAACATCCCAGAACACCGTTTTCCTGTGGGTCAACACACCCATCTCGTTCCACTATTGACGCGAGCTCGCAGAGCCTGATCTTGGCCGTTAAGTGCCTCGGCGGGGTGACGCCGGATCGCTACGAGCAACTTGATAGCAGCTAGCGTTTTTTGTTCAGGCCGTCCCGGTCTTGGCAAAATCCGTAGAACTCTTGTGCGAGCCTAATCAGCGATTACAGGTACGACCACTTCATTTCGCCGGAGGAACCAAAGCGTCCACGGCGGATCGTAGAACATGTAGGTCGGATCACCGGTGATCTGTAGACCATTTTCCTCGAGCGTCCGCATGAGCGACTCAGTATGCCGAGCGACGTTGTCGGTGCCCGTCGAGCCTGAGAAACGCAAAACAGCGACAGTTCGTTCAGGCACTTCATTCACGATCACGTTGGCATTGGTCGGCTCTGGAGCGTTCTCCATGTCGTATCCAGACGGGAAGTAGAACCTCATCGAATAGGTGCCGACGTCGTCGACTGCCGTCTCAACCGGAACTGTCATGCTGATTTGTGAGGAAGAGCTGTCTGTTTCGACCGGAACTGTCATCGCGACCGCTTCCTTTGAACGGTTGGCGCCAGAGATGTAATCAAACAACAGACGGAAAGCCGCGTTGCGACCACTAACCTCGTCATCGGCTTCTGCCGTCGCCTCAGCCACGAGTAGATTAGGATAACGTCTGACTTCGATCGTATCGCTGATCTCGGCGACCACTGCGTAGGGAGCGTGCTCCGTGTCTGAGCGAACGCCAATCAGTGAGCAACCCGATAGAAACAACGCGCCAAAAAGTGCCGTTACAGTTTTCATCGTCATCAGCCTTGTTTTACCGGACTGATACGCCGCTCCAGCACCATTGGTTTACTCGGATGTGTGCGCGCCTACCCCCGAAACGGATTTGATTAACTATCCCTTCGGCCACCGCGGTCAGCGGTTTCCTGCAGGAAACTTCTTCAGACGTCGTCCGCGCTCAGAGCCGACCCGCAGGCTGTTTAATCGGATTCCTGCTCCTCTACGTCACCGTCCGCGTCCACAGCATTACCTGTACCTATCGCCAGCTGCAGGTGAACGTCGACGCGGATCTCGGGGGTGCGGTCTGGCAGAGCCCTCGGGCCGACAGCAGCACATCTTGACCGGCGGCTCCGCCGCGGCGGTGGGGTCCAAGGGGATCAAGGCGTGGGTACTCGGAGGATGTGCATCTGGATTCGAGAAGACACACGTTGCAGTCGGTAACACGCTGGCAGAACATTGGGCGAGTTAGGTGCAGCGACCATCACCCTTCAAGATCCGCAACTCCTATTGGACCTCGCGCTGATCGGTGGGTACCCGCACGCGGGAGCGGCGGCGTATTGCAGTTGTTATGACTCGCCGGTCGGCGATCACCTTGCACGTTGCCGCGAGAACCAAGACACAAAGAGCAACCTTCGACACCGTTCCCATTGTTCCCTCAATAAGCAACGCGTGGATAACGGTACCAACGACAATCAAGGCGGCGAGGAAGGTGTGCGCCATCCGCCAGACCGCGATCCTCAGGCGTCGGCGGAATGCGGCAAGGAGTGCCGCGGCCAGAACGGCCCACATCGCGATGACACCCCAAAGGGAGAATGGCGTCGGCGATCGGAAGAGAAGCGCGTCAATCACGTCGGGCGGGCTTGTCACGTAGAGGCCGGCAACGTGCATGACGACGGCCACGACGATCAGGCTACCGATCCAGACATGCACCTTTGATCCAAGCCGTGCGCGCAGTCCCGGCAGGTAGCCCCCTATCAGGAGCGGTTGAAGCAGCATCAGCGCCAGCCCGATGATGCCCGCGAAACCGGCTGCTATGTAAGCAGGCTCGCGCCATGCCAGAAGCGGGCTGGCTGCCGCTATGGCAAGCGGGACGGCCACTGCCGTTGCGACACACGTCCAAGCCAGAACCGCACGAATGGTCGTGGCGCCACGCGCCATCAAGCTGGGAGCAGCACAAAATCGGCGTGCAGCGTCTTTTCCTCTGCACTTGACATAACAGGTCGCAAGAAGACCGTCTCGAAGCCGCCGTCGTCGTATTCAGCATCGTAAGCGAGGTGGCCGTGCGGTTGACCGAAGGCAGGAACAATCTGCGGCATCTCCAAACGGAATGTACCGTCGTCGGCGGTCAGTGTGGCGCCATGACTCTCTGGTTCCCGCTCGTGCCCCTCGGTTGTATGTGCCCAAATCTGAATGCGCCGGCCAGCCAGCGGTGCGCCGTCTCCTGCACGCCTTACGGTACCAGTCATCCAGAAACCACCGCCGCCGATACGATCGACAATCGGTGCGCCGGGCCAGTAGTTGTTCGCGCCGCCGCGCATTGTCGGTGTGGGGGCGAGGTCCTGCGCCCAAGCCGGCGCACCGACGGCAAGCGCCGCACCGGCAGTGACAGCAAACAGCTCGCGGCGGGTCGGGTTGATGATCGTCATATCGGTATCTCCTTTCGCGTCAGTTGTCCTGGTCTGACTGAAGCAACCTGCTTGAGCAGATAAGCGCCGCCCGCGGATTTATTCTTACCTCTAGGTAGGGGCACTCGACAGCAAAGCATATGGTGTCCACGGTTTTGTGATCGAGATGGCCTGCGGGCACGACGGATAACATCGCGTATGCCTCAGGTAGCGCCGCGTGGGGCCGCTACGGACTTGGGGGTTTGTGCCTCTATTCGATGAGCATCTTGCCTATTCAGGGTACTAGAAAGGTCTTGCTATGCCGAGGGAGCTGTTCACGCTGATGCTTGCATCGGACTTAAGCCTGTGAATCGACGATACATGATTTGACACCGGCGATATGCCTAATGGTATGGTAACTATACCAAACGAGACGTTTTTTTCTGTGTCGGTTTGGATGCTTGTTTCGCGCGGGTCCATCGGTCGCGCGACGAAGTCTCATGTCAGGACGTCCGCCTATGAACGAAGATAGTGCTTTGGAGTTCGACTACATCGTTGTCGGCGGCGGCTCTGCCGGTTGCGCACTTGCCGCAAGGCTGACTGAGGATCCGAACATCACGGTCCTGCTTCTTGAAGCAGGTAAGCGACATGGGAGCATCCTTCACGCCTGGAAGATCGACATGCCGGCGGCTTTCGGCGATGCCTGGAGCAATCCCACCTTCAACTGGATGTATGAGGGCGAGCCCGAACCAACCTTGAACGATCGCATGATGTTCCAGCCACGCGGCAAGGTCATGGGTGGATCATCCTCGATCAACGGCATGTGCTACATCCGCGGCCATGCCCTCGACTTCGAACGCTGGGTGAGCGAGGGCGCGGAAGGTTGGTCATGGCGCGAGGTCCTTCCCTATTTCAAGCGGTGTGAAACGTGGGAAGGCGGCGAGAACGCGTGGCGCGGGGGTAGCGGACCGGTTCACGTCATGAAGGGAAAGTATCCGACGGAGCTCTATGACATCTTCATCGAGGCGGGTCGGCAGGCGGGCTATCCAATCACGGACGATATCAATGGCCAGAATCAGGAGGGCTTCGGCGCCTTCCAGATGAATGTCCACAACGGCGTGCGCGCCTCGACCGACGAGGCCTACATCCGACCGAACGCCGACCGCGCCAACTTGACCGTCCTGACCGAAGCCTTGGCCGAGACCTTGGTCGTCGAGGGCAATCGGGTTTCCGGAATCCGATTTTCGCGCCGGGGTGAACGCGGCCGCCAAGCCATTGCTGCCAGAGAAGTTATCCTCGCCAGCGGTGCGACAAACTCGCCTCAACTGCTGATGTTGTCCGGCATCGGGCCATCGGACCACCTCAAGGAGATCGGTATCGACTGCAAGGTCGATCTGCCTGGCGTCGGGCAGAATCTGCACGACCACCCGCTGGTCTATATGAAGTTCCTTATCGACAAACCGGTCTCGATGAGCCGGTACATGCGCAAGGACCGGATGCTCTATACCGGCGCGCGATGGCTGACGACCCACACCGGGCCGGGCGCGACGAACAATGTCGAAACTTGTGCGCTGATGCGCAGCGACCCCTCGGTGAAGCATCCTGATGTGGAGATCCAGTACCTTCCGGTGATCATGGATCACGAAGGCGCGGTTAACCCGCGTATCCACGGTTTCACCTATTGCATCGGACCGGTCCGTGTCGAGGGCACCGGCTGGGTCAAGCTGAGGTCGGCGAACCCGACCGACAGCCCGCGTATCCTGTCGAACTTTCTGTCGACGGACTCCGATATCGCGCTCATGCGCCGGTCGATCGAGATGGGCAGGGATGTCGTTAACCAAAGGGCCCACGACAGCCTGGGGGTCAGGGAAGAAGAGCCGGGCCCGCAGGTCAAGACATCGGCCGAGCTCGACGCGTACATGCGCGACAATGTCGCGGGAGACTTCCACCTGGCCGGCACCTGCAAGATGGGCAAGGACGGTATGGCCGTGGTCGACCCGGAGCTGCGCGTGCACGGTATCGAGGGACTGCGCGTGGCCGATGCGTCGGTCATGCCGAGCATCGTCAGCGCGAATACGAACGCGACGGCGATCATGATCGGAGAAAAGGCCGCCGACATGATCTTGGGACACGACCCGCTGCCCGAGGCCGACGTTCCTTTGCCCGCTGCCTGAGGCAGTGTCGCAGTGCCGGCACGATAGTACGGCCTCATTCACAAACCGATGTTGTTCAAGGCAAATGAGCTTAAGCTCTGTCATGTGCCATACGACCGGATCGCTGGTCTAGTCAGCTGGAGCGGGATCGATGACCAAGGGAAGACTTGAGAGCAGAGTGGCGATCATCACCGGTGCCGCGAACGGATGTGGCCGGGCAGCGGTCAAGATGTTCCTGCAGGAAGGCGCCAAAGTCATCGGTGCGGATATCGATGCGGAGGCAGGTAAGGATCTGGAGCAAGAACTCGGTTCGCCAGACTTCGTGTTCATCGAAGCGGACGTCTCGAAGCGAGCGGCCGTCACCGGTGTCGCCGAAGCCACGGTCGAACGTTTTGGGCGTATCGACATTCTCTTCAATCAGGCGGGGACCATCATCGTGAAGCCGTTTCTAGAGATTTCCGATGACGACTACGATTTCATCCTCGACAACAATGCACGCAGTGTTTTCCTCATGACCCAGGCGGTGCTGCCGGAAATGTTGAAGCAAGGGAAGGGCGCCATCGTCACGACGTCGTCCGTATCGGCTTCCACGGCGACGCCCATGGAGGCGGTCTACTGCAGCTCCAAGGCCGCCGTCCTGCAGTTGACGCGCGCGGTGGCCGTCGAGTTTCGCGATCAGGGCGTTAGGGCGAACGTAATCTGCCCCGGCTTCATCAAGACGCGTCACGGCATTCTCGAGATGTCTCAACTTAGAAAGTTCGGATTTCCCGCGACCGAAGACGACATCAAAGCCATGCAGGGCCGGATCTGCGAACCCGAGGAGGTCGCAGGGGTCGCCGTTTTCCTGGCATCCGATGAGTCCAGCTTCATCAACGGGGCGGAACTTGCTGTCGACAACACGTTCACGGCCATCTGACCATGTTCTGGTCGGGACGCCAGCTGTCGGCGCAACCATTTCACGGCATCGCGGTGACGCTTTTGCGGCGACAAATTCACCTGGGCATGATGCGGCCCGACGAGCGTCTGCCGCCTGAACGCAAGTTCGCGCAAGACCTGGGCATCTCACGGGTCACATTGCGCGAGGCATTGAGCGTGCTTGAGGAGTCTGGTTACCTGACCACCAAGCGCGGTGCGACAGGAGGGACCTTTGTGGTCTCCGACGAAAGATTGAACGTGATCGCCAGGCGTCACCTGACGTCTGATCCCGCGCGTGCCTGGCGGTGTCTGGAGTTTCTGCGCGCCAATCTTGAGATGGCCGCATCGTGCGCGAGCGAGCGGCGGTCACCATCGGATCTCGCCGAACTGGATCGGCATGTCGATGCGCTGCGTAATGCTGAGAGCGGACCCGACCTCAGGGAAGCCCGGTGTTTCTTCTTCCTGACGATCGGCAGTGCATCGTCAAACACCTTCTTGAAGGAGGCGATCGATTCGGCCATTGAAGGATTGTTCCATCCGATCTCGCACCAGCAGTTCGCCCGAAACCACCGCAAGATCTGCGATCTCTGCGCGGCGCTCGCCGACGCGATCAATCGCCAGGACCCACCGCTGGCGTCATCTCTGTCGGCAGCCTTGACCGACGGTATGGCGGCGATGATGCAAGAAGGCATGGCGCCGCCAAGCGCGGCCAAGACGAGTGCTAGAGCTAAGAAACAGACGAAGTCGGCGTCGGCCACCTGACGCCGCCGTCGTTCAGGCTTTGGCCATCCAGCCGTTGTCGACGTTGATGGCCACGCCATTCAGCGACCCCGCGTCGTCGGAGGCCAGGAACAGCGCGACGTTTGAAACATCCTCCGGTTCACAGATGCGCAGCTGAGCGGCCCTGATATCGTCATCGCTCCAATCGATTCCCAGTGCCTTGAAGGCGTCAATCTCACGCATTCCGTGCGGCGTGTTCACGAAGGCCGGACAGACGGCGTTACAGCGAATGCCCTGTTCGCGATACTCGACGGCGATGTTCATCATGAGCGCCTGCACGGCCGCTTTGGACACACCGTAGATGGCCTCCAGCGGAAAGCCGCGCACCGCCGACACCGACGACATGATCACGATCGACCCACCGCTCTGTTCGATCAGTTGCGGAATGACCCGCTTTGTAACCATGAACGTCGAGCGCACGTTCGTGTCCATGACGCGGTCGAACTCTTCCTCGGTCGTATCCGTGTAACCGCTGACCACCAGCGTGCCTGCGTTGTTGAACAGCAGATTGGCGGGGCCGTATCGCTCGCGCACGTGTGCCAGGCCAGCTTCGATCTGATCGGCGCTGGTCACGTCGGTTCTCTCATACGCCGCCTTTCCGCCTGCGGCGTTGATGTCATCGACGGTCCTTCTGCCGCCTTCATCGTTGATGTCGAGGATTGCCACCGAAGCGCCCTCCGCGGCCAGGCGAACGGCCTGTGCGCGGCCCATGCCGCTGGCACCTCCGGTCACAATGGCGACTTTGTCGCGGAAACGATCCGGTATGATCGCGGACACCGACCCGGCGATCGCCTTTGCTACGTCGTTCAAAACACTCTCCTCCCCTCCGCCGTGCCATAGCGCGGGACCGTTGACATCATCTGCGGCACTGTATTAAGGTCTACAAAATATACCATTAAAATCGGCGTTCGTGTCAAGGCATCGCGACGCGTGGGCGCTTTACCGGCGACGGGTAGGCAGCAGCGGGAGAGAGAGTTGAGCGGAATTACGGAAAGCATGGCGTTGGTGGCGCTGAAGGCCGGCCTTGAAAAGGCGGCCGAGCTCGGCGAACCGTCCAGCGTCTCCATCGTTGATGCCGGCGGAAACCTAATCGCCTTCGCAAGGTCCGACGGCGCGCCGTTCGGCGTCGGCGATATCGCGATCAACAAGGCCTATACGTCAGCGGCCTTTCAGTGCCGGACGGAGGAGCTCTATGAAGACGCCCAGCCGGGCGGCGACACCTACGGCGTTGAGGTGACAGGCAACACGCGACCGTATGTGTTGTTCGGCGGTGGCATTCCGATCATGCGCGACGGCGTATGCGTCGGCGCGGTCGGCGTATCGGGCGGACCGGTCTCCGCGGACCTCCAGATCTCCGCTGCCATGGCCGAGACGTTGCAGGGCTGACCATCAAGCCGGGGACGCATAGATCTCCGGCAAATCCCAGAACAGTTAAGAAAGGGAGGAAGACCATGACCATTCGTCTAAGTATCGCGCGCACCGTGATTGCCGGCGCTCTGTTCCTTGGCGTCGCCGCATCGGCCAACGCACAGTCCGTTCCGGAAACCGACGACCCCATCCGTCTGGCAATGAACGAGTGGACGGGCCAGCACGTCAACACGACCGTAATCGGCGAGGTGCTGAAGGGCATGGGCTACAACGTCGAATACGTGACCGCCGGCTACTATCCGCAACTAACCGCGCTGGCCAACGGCGACATCGACGCCACCATGGAAATCTGGAGCTCCAATATCGGCGAAGCGTTCGACGACGCCATGGATTAGGGCAACGTTCAGATTCTCGGCGAGTCCGGACTGAAGCCGCAGGAGGGTTGGTGGGTGCCGGCCTACGTTGTTGAGCAGTGTCCGGGCCTGCCGTCCTGGGAGGCGCTGAACGATTGCACCGACCTGTTCTCGACGCCTGACACCTTGCCGAGTGGCCGTCTGGTCGACTATCCGGCCGACTGGGGCGACACCAATGCCCGGCGTATCGAGGCGCTGGGCCTGGACTATCAGTCCATTCCCGCGGGCAGCGAGGGCGCCATCATCGCTGAGATCAAGAGCGCTGTGGAGCGCGAGGCGCCGCTTCTGGTCATGTTCTGGGAACCCCACTGGGTTCATGCCCAGATCGATCTGGAACGGGTCTATCTGCCCGACTACTACGACGGCTGTCACGACGACGCCTCGCTCGGGCTCAACGCCGATGCGACCTACGACTGCGACTGGTCCGGCGTCGAGATCTACAAGGTCGTCAACAAGAGCCTGGAGGACACCCACCCAGGCGCTTGGCGCGCGATCGAGGTTTATCAGATCAGCAATGACGAACAGGCCATGATGATGTCGGAGATCGACGACAAGGGCCGTGATCTGATGGAGGTGGTCCAGGAATGGATTGACAACAATCCGGACCGGGTTAAGTCCTGGATCGATCAAGCCACGATGTAACGGAGGGGCCGGCTCGACCCGCAGCCGGCCTCACCCTTCAAATTAACACACGGGGGAGGAGACGATGTCCGTCGGTATCATTGGTCTCGGCAACATGGGCGCGGCCATTGCCGAAGCATCGATCCGCGCCGGTCACGATCTAGCGGTCTGGAACCGAACGTCCGAACGCGCCCAGGCGTTTGAGGGCCGCGCCATGGTCGCCGACTCCCTGGGCGATCTGGTCGCCAAGGCGGATCTTCTGGTCTGGGTCCTCCTGGACTATGAGACGACCGAAGGTGTGTTGCGGTCGTCGGGCATCGAAGGCGATATGGCGGGCAAGACAGTCGTCCAACTGTGCAGCGGCACGCCCGAGGAGGCGCGCGCCTTCGGCAAGACGGTCCGTGCTCTTGGTGCCGATTATCTTGACGGCAAGATCTTCACCTATCCGGCGCGCGTCGGCGACGCCATGTCGCGGTTCGCCTACTCCGGCGACAAGGCGGTCTATGAGCGAAGTGCCAAAGTGCTCGAAGCCTATGGCGGTCGCTCCGCCTGGCTTGGCGCCGATGACGGTTTCGCCGCCGCCGCCGATCTCGCCTGGTTGTCCTATCTCTACGGCTCGATGTCTGGTCTGTTTCAGGGACTTGCCTTCACCCGGGCGGAAGGCTTGCCCGACGACGCCGTCTTCGGTTCGGTGCCGTCCTGGCTGGTCGAGATTGATGCCGAGGCAGCGTACAGCAAGCAACTCGTCGACCGCGGCGACTTCCACGGCAGCCAGGCGGCACTCGATGTGCACCTTGCCGCCATGCAGCACCTGTTGGAAACGGCGCGGGCCAGCGGTATCTCCCATGCGTTTCCCGCGATGATCGCAGAGGTGTTCGGTGAGGCCGTGAAGCGCGGCTACGGCGATCAGGAAATCACTGGCGGTCTGGACGTCTTCTGCAAGCCCTGAAGCCGCTGGCGGCAGGTCATCGATCACCCGTCGGCGTTGAGGCGCGGCCAGCAGCCCGGGCCTTGGCAAGATGAACGAGAGTCGCGCCGCTCTCGTAGTAGAGCGCTTTCACGGTTGAGAAACGCTCATGGTGGAGGTCTTTGATCGGTAACGGAAAGGCGCTCTCGTCTCCCGATGAGACCCAGGTTGCCGCTGCCTTGCCAAACACTGTGCCGGGACCAATGCCGCGGCCACTGTAGCCATAGATGCCCACGGCGTTGGGTCCAAGGCGCGAGACGCGCGGCAGATGGTCGGCGGTCATCGCGATGCGTCCGTACCACGCATGCTCAAAGTCCATATGCGATAACTCAGGATAGAGTTCCCTTAGCTTGCGGCGCGCCCAATCCTTGTGGACTTCTCCGCCGAAGCTATCGAGATTGCCAACCGCGCCAATGATGAGGCGTCCCGCGGTATCCCGGCGGAAGGACGACATGACGGTGTCGGTGTCCCAGCAACCTTCGCCGCCCGGCAAAACATGTCGGCCTTGCTCGCCGCCAAGCGGCGCGGTTGCGCACTGAAAGTAGTGGACGGGTGTATAGGTCGCGGGCTGGCCGTTCCGGGTGTCGTAGGCGTTGGTCGCTTGAATGAGATGCTTTGCCGTGACCCGGCCGCCAGCTGTCTGCGCAATCCAATTGGCCCCATCGTGATGGACGTGTGTCACGGGTGAACCTTCGAACAGGCGCGCGCCCGCGGCCGTTGCCGCACGGGCCAAGCCTTTGACATAACCGAGCGGTTGGATCGTGCCGGCGCGGCGATCCAACAGCGCCCCATGAAACCGTGTGGTTCCCGTCCGGCTCGCCGTCTCGTCGGCGTCAAGCAGGTCGACGGGCGCCTGGCGGGCGCGCTGCTGCTCATGGCGCCGTTGCAGATCCGCCAGGCCGCGCCTGCTGTGGGCGCAGTGAAGGGTGCCGTGACGCGTCGCTTCGCAGCTGATGCCGAAGCGCTCTATCAGGGCGAACACCTCCGCCGGGGCGCCGGCGAGTGCGTTGTTTAGACGTGAGCCGATTTCCTTGCCAAGTTGCTCTTCAACGGAGTCAGGCGGCAGCCAAAGCCCCGCGTTGACCAAACCAACATTCCGTCCGGACCCGCCGTAGCCGACGGTCCGCGCTTCAAGGACACATACGTTGGCGCCCGCGTCAGCCAGATGAAGGGCCGCCGAACAGCCAGTGAAACCGCCTCCAACTACGACGACATCGGCGGCGATGTCGCTTGATAGGCTGGGCACAGGAGAAGGCGATCCGACGGTGTGCCGCCAGAGACTTGATTCTCCCGTCATGGTTCGCACCCCTTCGCCAGCACCCTGTCTGTTATGTCAATGCGAGTTGGCACGGTGACCCGATCTGCCCATACAATGCGTTACCTTCATGATTTCCAAGTATACCAGCTTCGCGTGAATGCCATTGAGTTTTGCTTGCAAATAGCGGTTTTGCGTTTCGATTGACGGCAGGAGCGTTGTCTCTCGCTGCACACAGAAGATCCGCTTGGTGAGGGCTGATGAAACGCGCTCTCGGGCATCGTCAGATGCTGGGTTCGAGCGTTCTGTCAGTGAAAGTCTTGCTGCGGTTGTGAGACTGATGGCAACCATAGAAAACGCCGCCCAACCAAGCGAAAGACCACGTTCCAGATTACTGTCGTTCCATCATGCAGGTTACGGGATACGGGCGACCGCTACGCATAACTGAATCTGTCTCAAGACCTGGATCGCAATTCTCAGTTGACGCCGTGCATGCCACAGGCTCCAAGATCAGACGTCATTGACGATGGCGCGATTGCGATGAAGTCATGAGGGACGTTGTGACCACGCGGGGTCATTCCGATGATGTGTCGGCGATAGCCAACGGCCATTCGCGGTGGGCCGGTCGACGTATCTGGATCCGTTTAGCGTCCTCCTCCTAAGCGTAGAAGAGCCTTGCCGATCCGACCGAACGTTGTGTGGATGGTGAGCGATCATCAGCCGCACGGTAATCGCGGCCGCACAGCTATGTCATTTGCCGTGCAATCCAGGATGGCGCGAGAGGGAACACGTTTTGTGCAGGCGCGCACGGTGTTGCCGGTTTGCAGTCCGGCTCGCGCTCCCATGCTGACCGGTGTTTACCCACACCGCCACGGCCTGACCGAAAACGATGGGCGCTTTGGCGGCCGCGCCGAACTGGACCGAGATGCCTGGCTGGTTCACCATCCACTGACAGAAGCCGGATACCGGTGCGCTTGGTTCGGCAAGTGGCATCTTGATCAGCAGCGCTCGGCGCAAGCGTATGGTTTCGAGGGCTTTTCCCTTCCAGGCTATGGATATCCCTATAGCTCGCCGGCTTACCGGGACTACCTGGACCGCGCCGGGATCACGACACCCGTAGCTAGGGTTGAGATGCCGGGCGAGTCCGGGCGCCAGATTGGTTCCAAGATCGCCTTGGTCGAGATGGACGACTGGTTCGATTTTGAAGCCGGCGTTTCTCGTCTCGATGGCCCCGCCGAAGCACACGAAGCCTATTTTGTTGCGAGCTTGGCATCGGATTGGATTCGCGCAATCGGTGACGAACCCTTCTTTTTGCGGGTCGACCCTTGGGGTCCGCATCCGCCTTACCTTCTGGCACCTCCTTACTGTGCGGCGATCGATCAGATCGATGGCCAAGCGGACCTGCCGCTCAACGTGACGATGTGCCTTGAGCGACGTCCCGCGCATCACCGGTCCTATCGCGATTACTGGCAGAACATGTTGCGTTTGCATCGCGAGGGTTGGCGGTGCATGGGCGCCGCGGCCCTCGCGCACGCTGCGTTGGTTGAGGCCGCGCTGGCAACCGTTCTTGAGGCCCTCGACGAAAGTGGCGTGGCCGACGATACGATCGTCATCTTCACGGCCGATCACGGTGATGCGGTGGCATCAAACGGTGGCGTCGCCAACAAGGGCGGTCTTATGGTTGAAGAAACCATGCGCGTGCCACTGTTGATCCGCGGGCTCGGGTTTGAGCCGGGAGATGTGTGCGATACGCTCGTGTCGAATATGGATATTGCTCCGACAATTCTGGAGTTCTGCGGGCTGAGTTGCGGGGCCGATATGGATGGTCAAAGCCTGGTCGGAATCGCCAACGGGGATACAACATCCAGGCGCCAAGGTCTGTTGACGGAGCACTATGGGCTCCATGAGCGCGTCGTGCAGAGGGCATTCTATGAGGACCACTGGAAACTCGTCGCCCAGCAGGATGGTTTTCAGGAGCTATACAACCTCGAAACCGATCCCTACGAAATGAACAACCTGGCCGACTCTCCGGCTCAGATCGAGACGCTGCGGCATATGAGATCGGGTCTCGTTGAGGCTGCGATCGCAAGCGACGATAAGGAGATTGGTCTCTTCAAGAATCTAGATACGGAACATTCGTCATGAAGGCTGTTGCGTTTATTGGACTCGGCGTCATGGGCCTTCCCATGTCGAAGAACCTCGTCGCCAGGGGTCTTGATGTTCTTGGCTGCGATATCGCCGGGCCGTCCCGCGACGCCTTGGTGGCTGCCGGTGGACGTGCCACGGCGCCGGAGGCGTTATCGTTTGATGGATGCGAGGCGGTGATCACGATGCTGCCGGAAGGTGCTCATGTCCTTGATGTCTATGAAAGCACCGTCTTTCCTCTAGCGACGCCCGACATGGTGTTGATCGATTGTTCGACGATCGATGTTGAAACAACCCGATCGTTAGCCACCGAGGCAGCGGCCAAAGGGCTGGCGATGATCGACGCGCCGGTTTCCGGCGGCCATGCGGCAGCCGGGATCGGACAGCTGAGCTTCATGATTGGCGGCGATGATGGTGCGGTGGCCCGCGCCCGTCCGCTGTTGGAAGAGATGGGTACCAAGCTCCAGCACTTTGGCGCCAGCGGCGCGGGACAGGCGGCCAAGGCCTGTCACAACATGATCTGCGGCATCACGGCCATGGCGGTCTGTGAGGGTTATGCCTTGAGCCAAGCTCTGGGACTCGACGCCAAGCAGTTTCATGCCCTGTGCAAGGGCGCGGCGGCACAGAGCTGGACCCTGGAGAACCGCTGCCCGATCCCTGGCGTCGCGGCCAATGTGCCATCCAGCAACGACTATCAACCGGGATTCGCCGCACGACTGATGGCAAAGGATCTGCGCCTGGCTCAGACGGCGGCCAAGGCCGTTGGCCAGGAGACGCCGTTCGGCGCGGAAGCGGCGCAACGGTTCACGGACTTCGCGGCAGGCGATGACGGCGACCTCGACTTCTCGGCATACTATCGAACCTTGCGTCCGGAGAGCTAAATGGCGGAGAACATCGCTGACATCACATCAGCCGCGACCTTGCTGGAAGCCCGATTGCCGGCGGACGGTGTTGCCGCCTGTTTCATCGACGGCCGCTGGCACTGGCCCGAGAGCGGCGACACGCTGACGGTCGAGAATCCCTCGCGCCGCGCGCCCTTGGCGAAAATCGGTCGCGGCACGGCGCGCGAGGTCGATCTTGCCGTCGACGCGGCGACCGCGGCCTTCCCTGCATGGCGGGCGCTGGCGGCAAGCGAGCGCGGCCGCATGTTGACCGAACTCGGCGAGCGCTTGATCGCCGATGCGGAGGAGGTGGCGCGACTTCTGGCGGCCGAGACCGGCAATGCCATCAAGACCCAGTCGCGCGGTGAGGTGATGGGCGCGGCCGGCGTGTTGAAGTACTACGGCGGCGTCAGTGTCGAGCAGAAGGGCGAGACGCTGCCGCTGGGGCCAGGCATCTTCAGCTATTCGACGCGCGAACCTCACGGTGTGGTCGGCTCGATCATACCCTGGAACTCGCCGCTGCAACTGGGCGCAGTCAAGATTTCGATGGCGCTTGCCACCGGTAACACGTTGGTCTTGAAACCGGCCGAAGACGCGCCGCTCGCGGTCCTGCGTCTGGTCGAGATGGCCGCCGATATCTTTCCGCCCGGGGTCTTCAATGTGGTGACCGGTCTGGGTGAAGAAGCCGGCGCGGCGCTGGCGCGTCATCCCGGCGTTGCCAAGGTCTCGTTTACCGGGTCCTCGGAAGTCGGCAAGCTTATCGCTCACGCCGCCGCTGACCGCATCGCCAATGTCACGCTGGAACTGGGCGGCAAGAGCCCGTGCATTGTATTCCCCGACGCGGCGGAGGAACCGCACCTCGACCAGACCGTCTCAGGCATCATCAACGCGATGCGCTTCGCCCGGCAGGGTCAATCGTGCACGGCGGGGTCGCGCCTGTTCGTGCACAGGTCGGTCTGGGATACGATCATGCCCCGGGTCGCTGAAGCGGCGGCGGCGATGAAGGTCGGCGATGCGCTTGACCCCGACGCGGACATCGGCGCGGTCATCAACGGCGAACGTTATGGCGCCATTCGCGCCTATGTTGCTGAAGCCGAGGCCAGTGGTGCGGCCTTTCTGACCGGCGCAACGCCGCCAGACGATCCGCCGGGTTACCAGCCGATCCCGACCGTGATCACGGGGCTCGACAACACTTGGCGCATCGCTCGCGAGGAGGTATTCGGCCCGGTCCTGGTCGCCATCCCCTGGGATGACGAAGCCGAGGTGGTCGCCATGGCGAACGACACCCACTACGGTCTCGCCGCGTTTATCTTCACCCGCGATGCCGCGACGATCATCCGCATGAGCCGCGCCATCGACGCCGGATGGGTGCAGGTCAACCAGGGGGGCGGTCAAATCCCTGGCATGTCCTATGGCGGTACCAAACAATCCGGTATCGGAAGCGAGTACTCAATCGAAGGCGCGCTGGAGGCCTACACCTTCCGCAAGTGCGTGACCATCGCGGTCGATCCCTGATGACCGCAGACCGCTTCGGCAACCGGATTGATCCGAGCGTCGGTTACGCGCGAGGCGCGCTGATCCGATCCAGCGCCGATGAGGTCAGGCGACTGCGCCATGGACAGTCGCTCGCCGGCGCGCGGGTAATGGATCAAGGCGCCGACAGTATCGGCATCTTCACCGGTAACTCCCGCGCATTCCCGCTGGTTGGTGATGACGTCTCGGTGCTGTGCGAAGAGTGGATCGGCCCTGGTCTCTTCAAGGACCGGCTGCGCGACGTGGCAGTCGCGCATCTTGGCGGTGGTGGTGACGATGATGCTGCCGTCTTCAATCGGACCAGTGCCGGTCTTGTGGCCTCCGTCTTGGCGCTTTCAGATAAGCGGCCTGTTGTATCGGTCGTGCCGGACGGTGATCGTTCACATGCCTCGGTCATGCGCGGTTGCCGCCTGGCCGGGGTGCCGTTGGTGGAGGTCGAGGGATCGTCGGATTGTGCCGATGCCATTGATAAACATCGGCCGGGCCTTGTCGTCGTGACCACGGTAACGAGCGCGCTGAACCGACTTGACGATGCGCGTAGCGAGTCTGCGGTGGCGGCAGCCAACGAGGGTGGCGCCGTCACCTTGCTGGATGAAGCCTACGGCGCAAGGCTGCGCCCGGTACTGCATGACGGGGCGCCTGGTCTTTCCCTGGGCGCCGATCTCTCCATCACCAACGCGGACAAGGCCGGGCTCGCCGGACCGCGGGCCGGTGTCATGGCTGGATCGACGGACGCCCTGATACCGGTCGTTGCGCAGGCGGCAGAGCTTGGCATGGAAGCCCGCGCACCAGTCGCCGCAGGCGCCATGCGTTCGCTCGAGTCCTTCGACCCCACGATGCTGCTGGACGAGGCGCGCGACGGCCGCGCCATTGCCGACGTCTTGGCCGGCATGTTCGGAGAGGATGTCGTGCAACGGTCGGACCTTGGACCCATGATCGATGAAGAGGATGTCCATGCGATCGTGATGGCGCGTGCCGATATCGAGCGCACCGCCATTGTACCGGCGGAGATGACGGCGGCCCTGGGCATGTTGCTGTTGCGTGACCACGGTGTCCTGACCACCAACTCGCACGGCCAGCCGGGCGGGCGCGTATCGCTCAGGCTGAAGCCGACGCCCGGCGCGGTCGCACGCGTCGGTGGCGCCGCCGTGTTGGGCGATGCGGTAAGCAGCGCCATCGATGTCGTCGCGGAAAAGATCGGCGATCCCGGATGGTTCGCAAGGCTGATGTTTGGGGACGACGCATGACAACATCCCAAGATGAACTGGCGCGCCTCGACGACCGTCTTGACCGTCTCGCCAATCTCGATATCGGCAACCGGGGTGTCGAGTATCTCTATGAAGCCTCGCGTGCGCTTGAGGGCGGGTCGCTCGTCGGCGCTGCTGCCGATCGTCTGCTTGCCGTGCCGCAAGGCGGTACCGTCGTCATCACCACCGGGTCTGTATCACGTGCGTGGATTACGCCGGAGGTCGGTGAGAACGACGGGCCGTCCGGAGCCGCCGCTATCGTGCGCGCGCTCGTATTGGCGCGCAATGTCACCTGCGTGGTGCTGGCGGAGGAGGCGCTGCTTCAACCGCTAGGGGCGGTCATGACGGCCGCCGGACTGACCTCTGTCGACTTCCAGACTGCGCGTGCGGCCAGCACCGATGGCAGCTTGGCAACCGTGGTCATGCAGGCCTATCCAACCGACGATGAGGCCGGTGCTGATCGGGCGCCGGGTATGCTCGATCACATCAAACCCGACCTGCTGTTCTCGACCGAGCGGGTTGGCCGCAACGAGAAGGGCGTCTATCACAACATGAGCGGGCGTGATTACGGCATGGGGCGTGCCCGTGTCGACCTGCTGTTCGATGAAGCGATCGCGCGCGGTCTGCCGGTTGTCGCCGTCGGCGATGGCGGCAACGAGATCGGCATGGCTAGGGTACGCGATGCCGTTGTCGCCCACGTGCCGTATGGAGACCGCTGCCAGTGTGGCTGCGGTGGCGGCATCGTCGCTGTGACCGGTGCCGACGTTCTGGTTTCAGCGGCGTGCTCGAATTGGGGCTGCACGGCGATCGTGGCCGCGATGGCGGCGCGCACCGGTAACGCGCGTCTGCTTCATACGCCCGAAGCCGAGGGTCGGCTGCTCGACTGCATGGTGGCGAACGGGCTCATCAACTCGACCCATGGCGTTGTCGACGACAATGTCGACGGTATCGCGCGCGCGAGCCACATCGCCGTTGCCGAACTGTGCCGGTCGATCGTCGCGCCGGTGCTTTGACCGGCCGCGTCTACGTGGATGAAATCTTCCTCTGATAACCCGCGACTTTTGGAATTGTGCGGCCTCAACGGCGGCACCTATCGTCACTGAGCGAGGCATGAACAGCGAACGGAGCGGTCGCGTGGCGCAACGGCGGCGGCGGAAAGTCCCAAACAATGTTGAGACGGCGCGGACACCACCGCCTGTGGGCGGTCGGCTTCGTCCGCTCTCCGCGGCCGAGACAGAGACCGTCATCGATGCGGCGTTTGCGATTGTTGGCGAAATCGGTTTCGCCGACTGTGCGCCACACCTGATCGAGCGCGCCTGCATGAACGGAGCCCGGCTGCGTTCCGATGGCCGCCTGACGTTTCCGCGTGCCATGGTCGAGGACGCCCTTCGCCGAACCGCCCGCACGGTGGCGTTGCCGGGCTTCACGGACGATACGGGGCTGGAGATTGGCGGCGGCCGAGTTCATATCGGAACCGGTGGGGCAGCGGTCGAGATCCTGGATGCCGACGCCATGATGTTCCGCGATGCCGGTCTTGCTGATCTCTACCGTCTGATGCGCATCGTCGGGGTCAGTGACAACATCCACTACGGCGTGCGGCCCGTTGTCGCACGGGACATGGCGACGCCTCTCGAGCTGGACCTCAACACGGCCTTTGCGTGCATGAAGGCGACCTCGAAACCGATCGGCGTGAGTTTTGACTCGGCGGAGCACGTGGTGCCGGTGACACAGCTCTTCGATATGGCTTTGGGAAGGGACGACGGATTTCGCGCCCGGCCGTTCTGCTTTGCCGTCACCGTTCACGTCGTGCCGCCGCTGCGTTTTGCGAGCGAAGGCCTCGCCATCATGGAAGCGGCCATCGCCGCCGGCATGCCGTTGCAGATTTGCACCGCCGCTCAGGCTGGTGCGACCAGTCCGGTAACGCTCGCCGGCGCCTTGGCGCAAGGTCTGGCTGAGTGTCTGGGGGGCCTCATGATTGTCGATCTGATCCGGCCCGGCTTCCCCTGCATCTTCGCCTTCATGCCGTTCATCTCCGATCTCAGAACCGGGGCGATGACCGGCGGCAGTGGCGAGGCGGCGGTGGCCAACGCGGCTGCCGCACAATTGATGCTGGATCTGGGTCTGCCGTCGACCGTCTCAGCAGGCATGACCGACGCCAAGCTGGCAGACGCCCAGTCCGGCTATGAGAAGGGGTACACCGTGGCGCTCGCCGCCCAGGCCGGTGCGGACATGATCAACCTCTCGGTCGGTATGCTCGGCTCGATCATGGCGGCGTCGCCCGAAGCGCTGGTGATCGACAACGACATGTGCGGTGCGATCCTGCGATCGGTCCGCGGCATCGAGATGCCTCACGACGCCATCGATCTAGACATGATCGAACGCGTGGTGACGGGTCCCGGCCACTATCTTGGCGAAGATCAGACTCTCGCGCTGATGAAGTCCGAATACACCTATCCCGATCTCGGCGACCGCCAGAGCATCGCCGATTGGACCGATGACGGGGCAAAGTCGATCTGGCAGCGCGCCAGGCAGCGTGTCGCCGAGATCGACAAGGCCGATCCGCCCAGCCATTTGCCCGCCGACCGTGAAGCACGGATCAGGGTGGCGTTCCCTATTCACCTGCCGGCGACGTAAAGTATGAAGTCCCACGCCCATGTGGTCGTCATCGGCGGCGGCGCCGTCGGAACGGCGATCCTCTACCATCTTGCGCTTGCCGGTGTTACCGACACGCTGCTTCTGGAAAAGGACGAGCTGACGGCCGGCTCGACCTGGCACGCGGCCGGCAACATCCCGACCTATGCCAACTCGTGGCTTGGCATGCGTGCGGGCAACTACGCATGGCGGCTTTACAAGGATCTGAGCGACACCGTCGACAGCCCGATCACCTATCGCCACACCGGCGCGTTCTGGCCTGCCCACACGCCGGAGCGCATGGCACTGTTCCATCACCTGGCCGGGGTGTCGCACAGCGCTGGCTTTGATCTCCGCGTCCTGTCGCCGGCGGAGATGGAGGCGATGCATCCCTATTGGCAGGCCGATGACACGGTCCTGGGCGGCATCTTCGATCCCTATGAAGGCGATATCGACCCCAGCCAGCTGACTCAGGCGCTCGCCAAGGGCGCGCGAGACTTGGGCGCGGAGGTCGCACGCTTCACGCCGGTGACCGGTCTTGGAGTACGACCGTGCGGCGAGTGGGATGTCGTGACCGAGAAGGGGACGGTCACCGCCGGCATCGTCATCAACGCGGCGGGTTTCTATGGCGCCCGGATCGCCGCCATGGCGGGCCAGCATCTGCCGGTCACGACACTGGAGCACCAGTATCTCGTCACCGATCCGCTGGCGACGCTTAAAGCCGACAAGGCCCTCTTTCCGCTCGTCCGCGATCCCGACATTCGATTTTATCTGCGGCGCGAGGGCAATGGTTTCCTGTTCGGGTCCTACTGCCATGCCGGCCGTTCGGCCTGGCCGGATGGACCGCCCGACGACTTTGCCCACCAACTCTTCCCCGACAGTGTCGACGACATCCTGGAGGTTTTTGAGGAAACCCTTGTCCACGTGCCGATCCTGGGCGAGGCGGGCGCGCAGCGGTTCGTAAACGGCCCAATCGCTTATGCGCCTGACGCCCTGCCACTTGTCGGGCCGGCGGCCGATCTCAGAAACATCTACCACGCGACCGGCGTTCAGATCGGCATCACGCATTCCGCCGCGATCGGCAAGGCGATGGCCGAGTGGATTACCGAGGGCGAGACGGAGTGGGATCTCGCCGCCTGGGATCCCCGCCGCTTCGACGGTTGGGCAAGCCATGACTATGCGTCGCGGCGCGCCTCAGAGCTCTATGAACTCCAGTACGCCATCCCCTATCCCCACCGAATCCTGCAGTCTGTGCGCCCGGTCCAGGCGACGCCGCTCTACGATACGTTGGTGAAGCGCGGCGCAGTGATGGGCCAGATCGCCGGTTGGGAGCGCGCTTTCTGGTTCGAACGCGACGGCGCGACGGACACCGGCGCGTTGAGCTTTGGCGACGAACCCTGGCATGACGCCGTCAGGGCGGAGTGTGAGACCGTTCGTGACGGCGTGGGTGTCATGGATCACGGCGGCTTCACCAAATACACGGTCGAGGGCCCCGGCGCCGAAGCCTATCTGTCGCGCGTCTTCTGCGGCGGCATGCCGAAGCCGGGTCGTGTCCGCTTGAGTTACATGCTGACGCCCAAGGGCCGCATCTGGTCGGAAGCGACGATCGCCCGGCTTGCCGACGACCGCTTCCTGTTGTGCGGGCCGACGCTGGCCGATCTCAGGGATTTCGACTGGCTATTGGCGCACCTGCCCGGCGATGGCAGCGTGACGCTGAGGCGCGGCGCCGACCATGACGCAGCACTGATGGTCATGGGACCAAAATCGCGTGATGTTCTGGCGACGCTGACAAACGCCGCTCTGAGTGCGGCGGCGGCACCCTGGATGAGTGTTGCGGAGATCGACCTGGCCGGTGTTCCGGTAACGGCGATGCGTGTTTCCTATGTTGGCGAGCTCGGTTGGGAACTGCACCTCGCCTCGTCCGAATTGAAGAGGATCTACGACGCCATCAAGGAGACCGGTGCAGCCCACGGCCTGTGCGACTTCGGTTCCTATGCGCTGAACGCCATGCGCATCGAGAAGGGCTATCACGGTTGGGGCACGGACTTTGGTGTCGAATACACCTTGTTCGATGCCGGGCTCGAACGCTTCGCCAATCTCAACAAAGACGACTTCATCGGGCGCGATGGGGTCGTCGCGCAATCGCTATCGATGCCGGACTGGACCTTCATCGGTCTGGAACTCCTGGATCCGGGCCCCGACGCACTCGCCAGCGACCCCATACTCAAGGACGGTGAATGGATCGGCTATGTGACCTCATGCAGCATGGGGTTCCGCACGGACAAGCATCTTGTGCTCGGTTATGTGCGATCAGACAGCTTGGCCATGGGCGAGCGTTGTGCGGTATCGATCTTCGGCGAGGAACGGGCGGCCGTTCGCCACGCACCCCACGTCTACGACCCCGACAACGATCGGCTCCGCGCCTAGGCTCGGCTCACTCTAGAAGCCGCCTTCCTTAGTCGCACACCAGTCGACCAGGTGCTGTGCCGTCGCGACGACCGGTCCGTCGTCCGGTTCATCGCCGCGCGCAAGCGCTTGCCACGAGATCAAGATGCCGTTGGCGCCGACCGGCATGGCGGCGATGCGGCCGCTCGCGACGTGGGGCTGCATGGCCCAGCCGGCGAGCACGCTTGTCCCCTGGCCGGCCGCGACCAGTTCGACGATGGCTTCCGGCAGTTCGACCGTGGCGCCCCAGCGCGGATAGTAGCCTTCGGCCCGGAACAGACGGGCGAATTCGCGATCGGGTTCCGGCACCTTTGTATAGGTGATGAACGTCTCGCCTTCGATGTCGGGGCCGCCGATGAACGCCTTGCCGGCAAGCCGGTGGTCCGGCGGTGTGATAAAGAGCAGGGGATCGTCGAACAGCGGCCAGCTCCGCGCATCGCGCATCGACGACTCGCCGGACATCACGACCAGATCCACCTGTCGGTTGGACAACGCCTGCATCGGATCGCGTCCGGCCGCGGCCATGACCTGAATGTCGATGCCGCTCGTCTTGTCGTGAAAGTAGCTCAAGAAACCCGGCAGCCAGTGATAGGAGCTGTAGGCCTCGACGGCTATGCGGACGATATGATCCATGCCGTTGTTCATGCGCCGGACATCGGCCTCGACACGCTCCATCTCAACCAGCCAGCGGTCGCTGGCGTCGGCGAGATACTCAGCCGCCGCTGTCATCCGGAGCCGTTTGTGCAGCCGCTCGAACAGACGTACGCCGAGCCGACGCTCCGCCTCCTTGATGCGGTGCGACAGGGCCGATGGCGTCAGGCCAAGTTCGTCGGCCGCATCGGTCACGCGGCCGGTCCGGCCGATTGCCCGGATCATCTGGAGGTGGCGCAGGTCGAGAAGTGGCTCGGGCATGGCGTTGACTGAAAATCATTCACCTAATTAGCCTAATCTTGTTATTGCGGGTCAGTCAAACATATCGAAAACTGCAGAATCGACCGTTGTTGGGAGTTAAAGTCCGTGGCCACATCACCATCTCTTGCCGTCAAAATCGCGAACCAGGACGCTGCCATGGCACATGGGAACAAGGGCGATGCCGAGCGGGACCTGATCGAGCGGGCCGCGCGGGTTCTGCCTGCCGGCGGGTTCGGCAACTTCGACCCGTCCATCGTCATTCGCGAAGGCCGCGGCGGCCGAGTCTGGGATGAGAGCGGCAACGAGTATGTCGACTTTCTGCTCGGTTCCGGTCCTATGCTTGTCGGCCACGGTCATCCCGAAGTGAACGATGCCGTCGAGCAACAGTTACGCCGCGGCGTCACCTTCTTCGCGTCCAACGCTGCTGGCATCGAGTTGGCCGAGGTGATCTGCGACGCCGTCGCGTGTGCCGAACAGCTGCGATATGTCAGCACCGGGTCGGAGGCCGATATGTACGCCATGCGGCTGGCCCGCGCCCATACCGGCCGCGACAAGATCCTGAAGTTCGAGGGCGGTTATCACGGCATGTCCGGTGAGGCACTGATGAGCCTGGCACCGCAGCGCCTGGAGAACTTTCCACAACCGGTACCCGATTCCGCCGGCATCCCCGAAACCGTGCGCGACGGCGTCATCGTTGCGCCGTTCAACGATGCCGATTTTGCCCGGCAGCTCATCGAGGAACACGCCGGCGAACTTGCCGGTATCATCGTCGAACCACTGCAGCGGCTCATCCCGCCAGCGCCCGGCTTTCTGGAAACACTGCGCGCGGAGGCGACAAAACACGGCATCGTCCTGGTCTTTGACGAAGTCGTCACCGGCTTTCGCCTCGCGTACGGCGGCGGTCAGGAACGTTATGGCGTCACGCCGGATATCTGCACCCTCGGCAAGGTCATCGGCGGTGGTTTTCCGCTAGCCGCGATTGCCGGGCGTGCCGATCTCATGGCGCACTTCGACAAGGCGAAGGTCGGCGCGGAAAGCTTCACCTTTCAGGTCGGCACGCTCAGCGGCAACCCGGTCGCCGCCGTTGCCGGTCTCAAGACACTGGAGATCCTGCGCCGCCCCGGCAGCTATCAGCAGATGCGTGAGACTGGCCAGACAATCATGACCGCACTGGGCGATCACCTGACCCGCGTCGGCGCGCCACACCGGATTGTCGGCGATCCCGTTCTCTTCGACGTTGTCTTTACCGAGCGCCCGGTCAAGGACTACCGCGATGTGCTCGGCGCTGACGCCACGTCCTTGCGGTCATTCAACAATGTGCTGCGCGAACGCGGCATCCTGAAGGGCGACAGCAAGTTCTATATCTCGCTGGCTCATGACGCCGACGATGTCACGCATACGGTAGAGGCGATCGGTGCAGCCGCGGACGGGCTCAAGGAGATGGCATGACGGCGTTCGAACCCTTGCGCGGCGTGATCGCGCCGAACCTGACCCCCTTTAACGACGACCTCAGCGTTGCGATGGATCTCTATGTCGCCCATGGCAAGGCCCTTTTGGACGGGCCCTGCGTCGCCCTGGCGCCGTTTGGGACGACAGGCGAGGCGCTGTCGGTCGCCTCCGACGAGCGCATCGCGGTGATCGAGTCGCTGATCGATGCCGGCGCCGACCCGAAGCGGCTGGTGCCGGGTACGGGCCTCACCAACCTGCCGGAGACCGTGCGGTTGTCGCAAGCCTGCCTGGACATGGGATGCGCGGCGGTCATGACGTTGCCGCCCTTCTATTTTAAAGGCGTCTCGGATAATGGCCTTTACACATACTTCGCGGAGCTGATTGCGCGTATCGACCGCGCGTCATGTCGTATCTTCCTCTATCACATCCCCCAGGTCGCCGGCGTTGGTATTCCGCCCGCCGTCGCTGCCCGCTTGCGCCGCGATTTCCCGAACGAGATTGTCGGTATCAAGGACAGCTCCGGCGACTGGGAGAACACAAAGGCGCTGCTCGATATCGACGGGCTGATCGTTTATCCCGGCTCAGAGTTGCCGCTGTTCGAAGCGATGGCGCGAGGCGCGCCGGGCTGTATATCGGCGACGGCCAATCTTAATGGCGCGGCCATCGCGGAGGTGATCAGCCTTATCGCGCATGGCGAAATGGAAACCGCCAAGGCGCCGTTCGAGCAGGTTCGGAACGTCCGCATGACGTTTCAACATTACGCGCCCATACCAGCACAGAAGCGGTTACTCGCTGTTGCGACGGGTGACCGGCGATGGGCCAATGTGCGACCACCTCTTGAGGCGATGGATGAAGCAGCCGGTCGATCCCTGGCACATGACCTGGGCCCGGCCTTCGTTGATCAGATTGCCTAACACGCACTGCACGGTTTACGGCCCGACGATCAGCACGGAAGACGATCCCTGATGGCCCAGTGAGTTCCCTGCTCCGCGCCATCCCCCTTCCATGAAGCGGGTTGCGGATCGTCCGGCGGCCGGAGTTTGATTCGAAGGATCACTCCAGAGAGACGAGCAAGACACTTTGCCCCTGGCTCCTGGCTGATCCCGGACTGTTGGTGTCGATCATCTGCCAGTCGTGCCGCTTATTGGAGTTGACATGGCATCGTTCGGCACCTTAGAGCCGGTTTGGCGACAAGACATGGGGAGATTTCTGAAAGTGGGTACACGACGTCGACAGATTGTCCGGTCAACCTGTATTGGCACCTTCGTTGTTGGCTTGACCTTGTCGTCTTCAAGCAGTGCTGACACCATCGTTGAAAGGCGGCTCGCCGCACTCGAGCCGTGCAGCGGATTGCGACAGGAAGCGTTCGGCGCTGCCTTAGCCATCGACGTGCTGGAGAGCGTCACCTTGTCGCGTGCGCAACTCGATATGACCGACGATCAGGTTACGCTTTCGTTCAAAGGTGGTCTTTCGTGCAAGACGTCCGATACCGCGCTGTTTCCCGGTAATGCCTCTGTTGCCGTCGATGCCACCGTGCGCATGAGTCTGTCAGATTGCTCGATTTCAACCTTCACCATCACGCCGACGACGTTCGGCGGTACCTATGCCTCTGTCGTTCAGGCCGCGTGGAACCCCCTTATTCAGCCGAAGATAGAGTCCGAGGCGCGGAGAATGCTGAACGAGGCTTGCGTCGATTTTGCAGGCAACCCTTGATGTCACTCAATCGAACGAACTGCGCTACGCGCCGTCTCGACCGACGATCCCGACGATCCGCATCAACGAGCGCATGTCACGTTCTGGAATTTTGCCAGTCTTTGAGCGCGGAAGTTGGTCGGTGAACCCAATTCGCTTGGGCGAGAATATTGGATCGACATACTTGCGGAACTGACGGCGTATGGCGGATTTTGCTTCGGCTTCGCTCGTGTTGGACGCTCGATCAAGGACGGCGATTACCGCGATGATATCGCCGTCATCGGATGGATAGCGCAGGACAACACCGTCCTGGATCTCTCTAGTTTCCGATAGAATGGCGTTGAGCGCCGCGAGATTTGTTCGTTTGCCGGCGACGTTCACCATATCGTCCGGTCGGCCGAGCAGTCGGAACTGGCCTTGGGATGTCTGTTCAATGGCATCCCCCAGCCGCACAGGTGCCCGAAGGTAAGGAGCGCTTGCCATGCATCCCTGTGGCTGGTCCTCCAGGACGAAACCGTCGAGAGGTCGCCATTCGTCCGAACGCACCGTACGGCGCTCTGCCAGGGACCCGGTTTCGGTCGTGCCGTAGATTTCCATAACCGGCAGGTCACCGCGCGCTTCCAACCGGCCGGCCTGGGCCGGTGATAGGGGCGCTGTCGCCGACACGACACCGCAGATCTCCGGCGTGGCAAGAATGGTCGGCTCGAGAAATCTCAGGTGCGACGGGCTTGTGATGAGAACCAGACGCTTGAAGCCGACCTTTCGCGCGATCTCCGCCGCACGTTCAAGGTCCGCTGGATAGAAGATCGTTCTGTCATAGATCGAATGACCGTAGGCCAGGCCTGTGAGAATGGTCGCCTCAAGCCCGTACATATGCTGGTGCGGCGTGGTGCCCAGTATCGCGCAAGAGCCGGGATCGCAGCCAAGGTCGCGCAAGATCTTTTCGGTCAGTCCGGCACCGCCCGCTAGAGCGGCCCAGTCCTTGAAGTGTCGCACGGGGTCCTTGGTCGAGCCTGACGTGAAGACATGAACCTCGGTGACGGAACCATCGAGTGCTGACGCCAGTGCGATGGGGTCGCCAACACAGCCGCTGCGCGGCACAGCCGCGATACGCTCGCAGTTGTCGAGATCCGGCGGTGCATCACCGAGCAGGAGTGGCCTCTCGGCACCCGCCTGTGCTGCAGCGACTGCCTGGCTCGCTGCGGCCGACGGCAGCACCGTCACCTGATCGTTGAGCATCGCGGCTGCAAAACCCACCATGAAATCGTAACGCCCGGCCAACATGTTGCACACGTGGGTGGCGCTGGCGATGTCCTGACGGAACAACTCGACATCGGCCGAAAAGCTGCCCCAGGTGTGAACGCGATCGTCAGAGAAGCAAAGAATGTCGGCTTGCGCGCGCATCGTCAGATTTCGAGGTCGGACCAGACGGTGGGGCGCGCCATGGTGCGCAGGGTGTCCCGCCAGGTCTCGGGTCGGCCATACCGGCGGTTGGCATACTCGTGCGACAGGATGAACCAGGCGACTTGGGTTGCGATCAGCGCAGCGGCAGCGATGCCGGCCAGGTCACGATCCGCCGGTAGTGCCATGGCGACCAGAGCGCAAAGTGCGGTCAGGAGGCTAAGACCAGCCCAAAGGCGGCATTGCCCGATCATGAATCGTCGAAACGCCGGGGAACCATGTGGCTCGATACCCATCAGTGTCACGATCTGCAACAGAACGGGTTCGCGTCCCGGCATCAGACTGCGCATGAAGATGTAGGCGACCACGCCATTGATGAACACGATCGCGAGATAAGGCGTCATGGCGAGACCTGAAACCCAAGTTTGCGCAGCAAGAGCACAGCATGCCAGCAGCGCGGCGGTGACAATGGCTCGTATCTTTCCGATGCCGATTCTGATCAAGAAAGCCGCAAGCGTGCCACCGCACGCGATCGCAAACAAGAGGTCGAACTGCGGGCTGGATATGATGTTGGAGACCTCCAGCGTGATCGCCACGACCAAGATTGCCAGGGATGTTGTTCCCAGAAGGGCCATCATCCCGGTCACCGCACGCGGTTCTCCTGGATATGGCGCGTCAGCGAGTTAAGCGACGCAAAGATTTCCGCATTTCGCTCATCGTCAGAGCGCAACTTGAAGCCGTACTTTTCGGCAATGGCATAGGCCAGTTCCAGTGCGTCGATGGAATCGAGTCCCAGTCCGTCGCCGAACAGGGGTTCGGCGGGTTTGATCTGATCCCACGTGACATCGACCAGTACGAGAGATTCGACGATCAGCGCGGCCACCTCGTCACGAAGCTCACCATCTACGTCCGATTGGATGTTGTTGGCCACGCCGGTACCCTCCTAAGACTTCCACGTTCTTTTCGTTGCATGAGCCATCGAATTGCCTTGAAGAGTTGGATTCGAGAGGTAAGGCGCAGGTCCTGCCGAAAGTCTCCCGCAAGCAGGGAGATGATGGCTCGTTCAACGCCCAGCACGTTGCGGGGATTCAAAAGTAGCTCGCGAAATGCAGGGTCGTCAAAACTGTAGATAAACCAAGATATGTAACGAGCTCTGCGTTGCACGGACCGTTCGTAAGCGGCAAACAGTTGATTGCGTCGTTTCGGTTCACGGCGAGCCGTCAGAATGGCATGGGCGGCTTCTTCAGCAGCCAGAAAGGCCAGATGGACGCCGGTCGAAAAGATGGGGTCAATGAACCCATAGGCATCGCCGACGCGGACAAAGCCCGGCCCGACGACACGTGAGGCGCTGTAGGAGAAGTTGCCAGTTGTGCGCATCTGACCGATTGGCTCGGCGTCCGACAACAAGCGCGCGACCTCTGGGTTGCCGGCAACATGCTGGTGAAAGAACGACTCGATGGATCCCTTTCGTCCGGCAATCCTCTCACCAGACGTCACCATGCCGACCGATGTGACGCCATCGGTCAGCGGGATCTGCCACATCCAGCCGGGGTTGGTCAGGTGGATCCGTATGTTGCCGGCGCGACGACCGCCAAGGCGCGGGACGCCTGAAAAGTGACCGAATATCGCCGCGACATTGTGACGGCGGTCGACGTGGCGGTCGTTCCACATCCTGGCCGTGATGGTAGAGCGCCCTGATGCATCGACCAGAAGCCCGGCATCGTATCGCGCTTTGCCGCCATCATCCGTTTCGGTCGCGATCGTGACGGCGGTGTCGTCGCAGACTTTCACGGTCGCGGTGGTTCCCTCATAGCAGCGAACGCCGAGGTCGCGGGCGCGGTCAAACAGGATTTTGTCGAAGTCGGCTCGGCGCACCTGATAGGCGTGATCGGGGCCGTCCGTCAGCGCGTTATCGAACCAGAAAACCGGATTGGTCGCGCCGTCCTGGCTGACGAATTCGGCGCCGGGTTTGAGCTGGCCGATCTCGCGAACCTGGTCGATGACGCCGAATCTCTCGAGGATGGGCAGAGAGTGTGGCAACAGCGACTCACCGACATGGAACCGCGGATGCCGCTCCCTCTCGGCCATGACCACGTCAAGGCCGCCTTCGGCAAGCAAGATGGCAACCGCGGCGCCAGCCGGACCTCCGCCGACAACGAAGACATCACAATTGTCGACCGGTGTCGCCGTCACGTCCGCTTCATCTGTGGCGGGGGTCACGATGTGCCGCCATCAATGGCGATCAGCTGCCCTGAAATGTAGCTGGCCTGCTCGGAGGCCAGAAAGCCGACCAATGCCGCGACTTCGGCGGGTTTGCCGGCACGCTTGGCCGGGCAGTGCTTGATCAACTCATCGAAGTTGCTGAGCGCTTCGGTATCGGCGGTTTCGATCAGTCCGGGCGCCACGACATTGGCTGTCAGGCCACGCGCGCCATATTCGCGGGTCAAGGATTTGACGAGCGCCAGCATGCCGCCCTTGGCGGCGGCGTAATTGGTCTGGCCGCGGTTGCCGATCACCGCGGTAAGCGACGACACGGCGATGATGCGGCCCCAGCGTTGGCGCATCATAGGAAGGATGATTGGCCTGAGTGCCGTGAACAAGGTGTTCAGGTTCAAATCGACAATCTCATGCCAGTCCTCATGCGACATGGCGGCAAACGGCATGTCACGAGACCGACCCACGCAGTGGACGAAGATCTGGATCGCCGCGTCGTCTGCCATGGCGGACAGCACGTTGGCCGAACTCGGGTCGAGAAGATCGAGTGTCAGCGCCTCCGCGCTGCCGCCGCCCTGAACGATGCGTTCGACGGTCTCGTTCGCAGCGGCCGTGTTGTGATTGGCATGGACGATGACATGAACGTCGGAACCGGCTAGTTCTTCGGCTACGGCGGTGCCGATGGGGCTTGATCCACCTGTTACCAAGGCCCGCATCATCTCTTGATCGCCCGCATCTTCAACATGGCCTCTCCACGCACATAATCGCCGCGTTCGTCGCGGACCGCGAAACGATAGCGTGCAACACCCTCGTCGAAAAAGAGCTGTTCGGCGTGGGCGACGAAACAACCGATAGCCGCATCGCCATCCGGGCGATCGACCGTCACATCCTGGAGCGTGACAAGCAGACCAGTATGATGTCCGCCGACGCCGTGCAACGAGGCGTGCGCTGCCGCAGCCTGAGCGCCGAGTTCAACAAGCGTGACCCCCATCAGCTTTCCGTCAAGGCGCAGAGGGTAGTCGGGGTCGCGGTGGTCGCGTGCCCGACACGTTATGGCCGTCGCATCGGCGTCATCAATCCGCTCAAGCAGGCGCATCGTGCCTTTCTGGGGCATCATGTCGAGGGCATGCTGGACGTTCATGGTGCAGACACACGAAGGCGAAGTGCGCCGCCACCATGGAGTCGGACAATGACCTCCCCCGCCGTCTCGTCGACGATCCGCTCAATCAAGGGCAGAACGTCGGCAATTGGATTGCCGGTGGCGGCCAGCGCCAAAGAAACTTCGCTTTGCGGTGCGGTCGCCGGCGCACTGGAGAGGTTCATGTCGATAACCGCCATCGTTGTCGGGCCGGGAACCGGCGACAGCGCGAAAGCGGTGCCCAGCGGTACGCCAAGAGGTCGCTTCGCGTTTATCGGTTCGGGCATCGGTACATCAAAGAACACCAGACCAACAGGGCGGTCTTCTCTGATGATCTGCATGCCCGCCTTAAGGAAGCCCGCGCCCACGGTTTCGTCGTGGGCGGCGATGCTGGTCATCGGCTGCTTAATGCCCGCGGCGATGCTCCACTGACCGGAGGCGGCATTATGAACGGCGTTCTGGAACCGGATCGGCTGGATCATCATGTCGGGCCTGCGCAACGCCTCGAGCATGACCTGCAATGTCTCGCCTTCGCCGACCGAGGACGCAAAGACCCAGGCAGCCTCGTGACTCAATGATGGTGCGAGCTTTTCAGCCATCGCGACGGCCAGACGAATTTGGGGACTGACGCGCCGCGCGGCCCGCGGCGATAGACTGTCCGGCATAACCTCTCCGGTATCGGGCAACGTGTTGCCGGCAGCGTCCAGTGCGCGGCACAACGCTTCCCAGCTCTCAATGCCGGGCGTCCAGAACGACACACCGTCCAAATAGACCCGGATCGCCGTCATGCGCTCAGGACAAGCACGCAGTTGCTGCCGCCAAATCCGAAAGCATTGGTGATGACGTTCGTGAGGTCGCCATGGCGGCTCTGCGGCACGATGTCGCACGCTATCGTCGGATCAAGGTCCTCCAGCCCGACATTACCCGGCACAAGGCCGGCCTCCTGGGCGATGAGACACATGACAGCCTCGACCGCGCCGGCGGCGCCCAGGGTATGGCCGACCGCTCCCTTGAACGACGATGCAGGGGTCGAGGTGCCAAACACGTTGGCAACCGCCCGGCACTCCGCTGTGTCGTTTGTTGGCGTCGCCGTGCCATGCAGATTGATAAAGCCGACCTGATCCGGTGTCAGTCGGGCCCTTTCAAGCGCCGCCTCGATCGCGGCATGGGCACCTGACCCATCCTCCGGCGGTGTCGACATGCTGACCCCGTCGGAACTCTCGCCGTACCCGCTCAGGCGCACGCCCGGTGATGTCGACCGCTCGACAAGCATCAAGGCCGCACCTTCACCGATCGATAGGCCGTCCCGGTTGGCGTCGCACGGGCGACAAGGTTGGCGGGATACCAACTGCATGGCTTCGAAACCGTTCAGCGTGGTCAGGCAGAGGCTGTCGACGCCGCCGGTCAGCACCGCGTCGCACAGGCCGGCCTCGATCAGTTGAACGGCATCGACCAACGCCTTGGCAGAGGAGGAACAGGCCGTTGAGATCGAGTAGCTCGGTCCGGTCAGGGCGAAGTGTTCTTGTAGGAACGCGGCGACCGCCTGATGGTTGTCGTGGTGGCGCATCACGTAACTTTCAGGCAGAGGCGCGTTGGCCTCGCGGTCGCGGTACACCGTTTCCAGCTTTTCAATGCCCGACGTTGAGGTGCCGATGATGACGCCCAAACGGGCCACACCCCAATGCGCGATCGCCTTCTCGATCCGATCTTTGAAACCATCCGCGTTGAGCGCGGCCAAAGCCAGCCGATTGGCGCGGTTGTCGAAATCCGCGACATCCTTTGGAAAGTCCAGACCTTCGATATCAGGCACGCGGCCGATGAAGCAGCCGAAGGGCAGGTCTGGTACGTCACTGGGCGCGAGACCTGAGCGTCCCTCGATCATCGCATCAAGGTGGACGGCGCGCCCGTGACCAAGGCAGGTCACCAGCGAGTGGCCCGTGATCTTGATCGGTGCAGCGCTTTCCCGAAGAGAAGCTCCTGTCATGTAGTCCGTTCTCGGAACCGGTGTGTCTTTGACGAATGTAGCACCAGCGTGACCAAGACGCCCAAGAATACCGTCAAGCCGATATCGTGAAGCAACTTCACCGGCGAGAAAGCCATGATCGAGAACGCGATCATGGTCGACACCGCGCAGAGGCCGACCGAACGGAAATCGGCGACGCGCTGGTCGGAGTCCGATTTGCGGTCAAGGAAGAGGCCGTAGTCGATCCCGATGCCGAAGACGAGCGTCAGCGCCACGATCTCGAAAATGCCCAGCGGACCGCCGATGCCCGCCATCAACAGGGCCGTCAGGCCGACGGCGGCACCGGTCGTGCGCGCGATCACGACGGCCCGCCGTTTCTCTCGATGGCCGATCAGCAGGACGGCGAACGCGACAATCGAACCGATGCCCAGCCATAGCAAAACCTTATGGCGCAGTGCGACCATGGCATCGTCAATCGGGCCAGCCAGATCCAGCATATGTACCCCGGGGATCTCGCTCTCGGCAACAGCGCCAGCCACGGCTTCGGCATCAATCAAACCATACAGCCGCACGATTTCGCGCAAGCCGGTCGCCGTCGTGTCAAGGCGCGCGGCTAGAGGGCGGGTTTCGGGAAAGGCTTCTAATTCTGCGTAAGTGATGACAGGCGCATGAAGCGCATCGCTGTAAGCCACGCCCTGTTCTGCCGCGAATTCCGGCTCCATGCCGTTGGCGCTTAGTGCCTGCGCTGCACGCTCCTCGAAGACCACAACGTCGGGCAAACGATCAGCCAGTGTCGGCAATGTTGCCGTCGCAGGTAGAAACGCCGAGGTCATGGCGTAGCGATCGAGCGCACCGTCGCTGACCGCGGAGATCAGGACACCCGCCAGTTCAGTCTGCCGCGCGAGTAGTTCGCTCAGGGTCGAGGCTTCCATCATCACGGCATGACGGCCAGAGGGCAGGTCAACCATGGTTTCAAATCGGTCGATCGTTTCGGCCACGATGTCAGGAGGGTCAAAGAGCGTCGACGACGTGTTGGTCGAGTAGCCGGCAATAACCGCGATGCCGGCGATCAGAAACCCGATCTCGATCCAGGGGCGGAAGGGCATCGGCCACGCCAGCCGCTCAAACGGCGGCGCATGGAGAACATGATCCGGATCTGACGGGATCGTGCGGCTGAAGACGGCTGCAACGGGAAGGCCGGTGGCCACGAATACACCGGTCTGCATCAAGGCCGGTACTCCGGATCCCAGCATGGCGAGGAAGCCGACCGCCGTTGTCACCGCGCCCAGCAAGACCAGTCGCTGCGCGTTGGATCGGGATGACCCGGGATGCCCCAGAACGTGCAGCGCGTAGTCGAGTGCCAGCCCGGTCAGCACACCGCCAAAACCGAGCGCAATGACATGAACCGAGCCGAACAAGACCTGGGTCGCCAGGCAGCCGGCCAGAAAACCACATGCCATCGGCAGAATGGCCAGGACAAGCGCACGCGCGGAGCGCAGGACCCATATCAGCCAGGCCAGCAGCAGGCCGATGGCTATGAGGGCGGCGCGCGTCGATTCACGCGACGTTTCAGCACTGATCTCCGCAGCGATGACGCGTGGGCCAAGCAGATAGACCGCTGTGTCGGCAATGGCAGCGCGTTCACGAACAGCCTGGGTCAGGGCTGCGATCTCACCGGTTTCGAAGTCACGGTCGGCGAGTGTGACGAACAACAAAGCCGCTTCACCATCGCGCGATTGCCAGACGCCATCATATTGGGCGAGTTCCGGTACGCCGTCGGCGAAGCGGTTGAGGAGGCGTGCGAAGCTGCCTGTCGGGTCGCGCAGCAGCCGGTCGCCGAACATCATCCCCTCGGCGCTGGTCAGGCTTTGCCGCGCCTCGGCAAGATGTTCGGAGAGCCCAGCGACGGATAGATCGGCGGGTTCGGGCAGAGCAAGGCGAAAGCGACGGTTCCAGACCCATTCCAGAAAGGCATCTGAAAAACTGCCGGGGCCGGCATTCACCATCGCGACCTTGGGATCACGTTCGAGCATGGCAGCGATGTCGCGCGCCAGGTCGGTTCGTTCTGCCTGATCGGCGGACACCAGCGCCACAATCAGCTCGCGGCCGACGGACGTATCGAGAGGGTTCAGGTCCAACGTGTCCGGCGCAAAGACGGCATCGGCATCCGTCCTGACGTCAACGGTGGTGATGGCCAAGACCATGAGGATTCCAAGCGCGGCGACCGCGGTCCAAACCCGTTTCATGCCGGTTCTTCAAACACATAGCGCCGACGGGTATCGTCGGGCAGGTGGACTTCGACGGCCTGCAGCACATCATCGCAACCGCTCAGAATCATCGTGATGGCGGCATCCGTCGTACCGTCGGTTCTAAGCGTCAGGATCCAACCGGTAGCACTGTTGTCCATGTCGGCGGCGTGACCGTCCAACAGCGAGACAAGAACTTCATGGTTGCCGGAAACCAACGCCCGCAGCAGTGCAAAAAACGGCGCCAACTGGGACGGAATGGAGACGGTGGTGGTGAAGCCGCTTGCTTCGCGCCGGCGGTGAATGTGATCTGCTCCGATGGTCACGGTTTCAGCCTGCGGCTCCGTTTGGTGGCGTATCAATGCGCCGTCGTCGGAATATTCGAACCAACCGTGTGCGACCACTGGTGTTGTTATGGCCGGATGATAGATCTCTTCACGATAGCTGACCGTGCTATCGAATGCGGCGGGGCGTGCCGTGAGCGCGGCTTCGATGTCTGTGACCGGCGGTGCGGCGCAGTGGAATTCACTCGCTCCAGATATCGAAGAAGTTGAACCAGTTATAAGGATAGCGGCGGCACATATCGTCCAACTTCGCCGTGTAGCTCTCAGCCAGAGCGGCAATCCTGTCGTCGCGCTCGGCCCGATCGACTGGACTGCCGTCGTAGAGCATCGAAAACTCGATCGCATAGTGGTCCTTTCCCAGCCGCGGCGCCGTGCAGAAGAACAGCGGAACGCGTGCGGCCATCGCGGCAATGTAAGGCGAGGTCGGCACTTTTATGGTGTCGCCGAGAAATGGTACCTGGATCTGACCGCGGATCGAAGTATCGACGAGGCGGTCACCCAGAAACGCGACGAAGTCTCCGTTATTCAGCGCCTCGAACACTTGAAGCATCGCCGTTTGGCCGTCTTGCAGCGGGATGATCCGTTCGGCGACGGATGGGTTGAGCTGGTTCAGCAACCCGGTCGAGATTGTCGCGTGTTCCGGGTACATCAGATAGTGGACCTGCAGTCCCGGCAACATCCGGTCAAACGCGCGCAACGCCTCGAAGCTGCCGAAATGCGCGCCAACAAGAACCCCGCCACACCCACTGGCATGCTGCCGCCTGATCAGGTCTTGGCCACGTACCTGGAGATTGAACCGATCCAGTCCACCGGACAGCAGCTTGACACGGTCGACGAAGACGTGGGCGAACATGTTCGTGTGGCGATGAAGGTCCCATAAGCCGGGCCGTCGGCCGAGAATGCGTTCGAGATAGATGGCCGATGCACGTGTTGTCAGGCGTTGTGATTGCGACGCATAGACCAGCGCGATCGACCACAGCAACGGCTCCATGACGACCGCATGTGCGTGCAGGGCCAGCCACCGCATGAGCCACAGTTGCCGCGGTGAGCCTGTCTCCCGGGACTTCGACCATTGCGATACGCCACTAGTTGTCATGGGCGCATAGGTCGACACTGGCCTGCGCGATCACCGTCTCGCCGGCGCACCAGACGATCTCGGTGACAGATGCTCCGGTCTTGATTTGCACGGTAAATGAGCAGCCGGGCGCCAGGGTTTGAAGAAACTTCAGGCGCCTTACCCTGGCCAGATCGTAACCGTGTTCGCTTAGCAGTCCGGCAGCGTAACCCAGCAGGACCGCTCCCGGTACGACGGGTTCTCCCGGGAAATGGCCATCGACGCAGGCGGCGTCCAGGGGAACGCCGCCTGCTACTTGTCGACGCCAGGTCGCAATGGCGTCGTCAGCCAAGCTCTGCCGGGTCCGCTTTTTGAAGCTCGGTCTGAATGTCGACCTTCAGCAGATCGACCCAGGAATTGTAGTTCGGGTGGATCTCCTGTTTTGCCGCATCGTACTTCAGATTGTTCGAATCCTTGTACGTGATCGAAAACGTTTCGGTGTTGAAGAATACGTCGACGACCGCCGTGTGTTTGCCGCGCACGACATTGGTGCCAACGAGATGACCAGGAGCGACACGCTGGAACACCCAATTGCGCGTGCTGCCGGCACGAATGATCGCCTGTTCGTACTGATCCAATGTGAGTGGTGTTGTCGTTGAGTAGCCGGCGGTGCCGTATGACGCGTCGTTGATATTCTGAATGGGCACGGTCCCGCGGCAACCTGCCAGGGTGACGACGACGAGGAGGGCTAAGGGAAGAGCAATTTTCAGTTTTGACATGTCTCGACTTTCTCCTGGTTTTGCGTACGCGAATCCATCGTTAGTCCAAGTGCTACAAAAAGTCCGCGTGGCTGCAGGCGGCGGCTGAAAAGGAACCGGGTCACCATCCCGGCGATCTTCAGGAGGTCGCCGACCGGACGAAAGTGACTTGGCCTGTGCACATAGCCGTCGTATCGCGCTGCAATAGAGAGCGTGGCAAAGGCGATATCCGCCTCCGCGGCATGCAGCAACACGGCGGTTTCGAAGAGGAAACCGCTGACGTCCCGTGGCGGAACGTCGACGGCGCGCCACGCCTGGCGCGGATAAAGCCGCATGCCGCACTGGGCGTCCCGGAGCTTTCGTGCGCAAGCCCAACCGACAAAGAAGCTTCCCAGGCCGTTACCCAGGACGCGCGTGGCCGGCATGTTCCTGAAATCATCAGACCGGTCGCCGAGGACAATCGCGTCCGGAAAGGCTCTGGCGCGCGCCAGAAACGCCGGAATGTCCATGGGGTCGTGCTGGCCATCTGCGTCGAGCGTGACGACCTGATCCGCCCCCTTGGCGAAAGCAGCGTCCAGACCCTCCACCAGACACCGGCCTTTGCCTTCGTTCCGGTCGTGGCGAATGATGTGCGTGTCGAGATCCGACAGCGCGTCGGAGGTGCCGTCGCCTGATCCATCATCGATCACAATCACGGCGTCGACCAGGCGACGCGTCGCGACGACGATGTCGCGAATCGTCGGGGCCTCGTTATGGGCCGGTATCACCGCGACCGTGTGCACCATGGCTCATCCAAAAAGAGTGACAGAGTGTGCGCTGCATTGAGGTGAAATGTCGTCGACGTGGTTATCGCGTTTGCCACGCCTTTTCCGGGCGGCCTGTTCATGATTTCAGCGCTCTGCCACGTATTCTGAGAAGCAACCCAGCAGGACCTTGTGGTCGGCCGTCCGAAAACCGCTCTCACGCAGGATTTCGACGATCTCCTCGCGATCGACCATCTGATCCATCGTGTCCCAGTAGTACTTCATAAGACGGTAGGCTTCGCGGTCACGACTGATGATCAGCGTGAACAGCGGCAGCAAATGCTTGAAGTAGGCCTTAAACAAAACCCGACCGATCCTGCTGTCCGGTGTCGTGACGTCCATGATGAGAACCTTGCCGCCGTCTTTCAGAACACGGCGGAACTCACGGAACGTCTCTTCGAGGTCATCGACGTGACGCAGTGCGAAACCCATGGACAGGAAGTCGAACGCCTCATCGGGGACGGGCAGCGATTCTGCGGTTGACTGATGATGGGTGGCTGGCACGGTCTTTCGCGATTCGGCAATCATGCCCGCCGACGGTTCGACGCAGACAATCTGATCTGGGCTGTTCAGGATCTTCATGAACGCGCGCGCCACCGATCCGGTTCCCGAGGCGACGTCAATCACCCTCATATCCGGTCTCACGCCGGCGCGTCGAAGTGCGCCAAGCCGGTAGATTTCGCCCGAGCAGAACCAGCCCCAACGCGCCACCCCCTCATAGTGGGACGCCGTCCTGTCGAAGATCTTGCGCAGGAACTGCTGCTTTTCCGCCGGACTTGCGTAGTAGCTGCCGACGACAAAGGGCTTTCTTCTGGTGGTCATTTCAAAGCCAGGGGTTATGCGTGTATATTCATGCACTGTTGCAAGCAAAAAGAAACTGTTTGCTGAGGTTTGGTGGCCTGTCGGCTCCACCTTTCGGTGGATGACCGGCAACAGACGCCTTGTTTGCAAGCAAAACCGTAGGGCGCGTCTTCCCGGCGCCGCCGGGGACGGAACGTCGGAGGCCGCGAGACGACATGGACGCGAAACAAGACGATCTGCTGGTCGCCGACGCGATTGCCGCCGCTGGATCAGAGGATCGGATCGGCCGCCTGGCCCTGGTTGTCAGTGCAACGCGAACCCGCCTTTTTGAGCTCTATGTCTTCGTCGTCAGTCTCGCCATTGGCGCTGTTGTCCTTGTCTATCTGCGGTGGACACGAGAGCCGCGACAGGTTCGAACGTTCCTGCGGATCTGGTCGCAGGCCTTTATCTACGGCGCTCGGTACGTCATGGGTGTCGGGTATCGCATCGAGGGCCTGGAGAACATTCCAGCGCAACCTGTGCTCTTCGTTGGCAACCATCAGTCTTACTGGGAGTCGATCGCCATGACCGCGATCATTCCCCACATCAACGTCGTCACCAAACGTCAGGCGATGGCGATACCGGTGTTCGGCTGGGGCTTGCGTTACGCTCCGATGACGCCGATCGACCGGGATGCACCCGGCCAGAACATCCGACGTATGGTGCGCGACGGCCGGACGTGCATGGCCGAAGGGCGCAGCATGCTGATTTTCCCGGAAGGCCGGCGCGTGACGCCGGGTAAACACCGAAAGTTCTCGCGCGGTTTCGAAACCCTGTATAGCGCGTGTGACGCCCCGGTTGTTCCCTTTGTCACCGATGCAGGACTCCACTGGCCGGTCGGCTTTACCCCGAAGCGTCCGGGCGTCGTGACACTTCGGTTCCTGCCGCCGATCTCAGCTGGATTGGACCCGGCCATCTTTGCGCGGAAGACAGAGCGGCTGTTGAACGAAGAAAAAGACAGGCTGCTGGAAGAGAGCCAGCGGCGCAGGACAATGCGCGTCTAACTGTCGGCCGCCGGTGACAGGCCAAACAAGTCTCGCGAGAACGTGTCGAAGGGCACGACGAGCAGGTCCTCTGGATGGTCGCCGCCGAGCGTCGCAAATTTGCTCTCCGCCTCGATCATCCTCGCTTCGACGACCTCGCCACTTTGTCCGTCAATAAGCCGAACCTCGACTCTGACACGGTCGGGCAGACCTGACCATTCCGTCGCCCGTTCTTCCCAATGGTGCAGCTTAAGGTACACAAGATAGTCCGCGCCCTGTTCGACCGCGTCCATGGTAGCGGTATCTTGTGGAATGTAGCTCCGTATCTCGGTGACGTCGCCTGCGTAAGGCGATAACGCGGCGACCATGGCATCGCGCGCCATCCGACCGCTCTCAGGATGCGGTTTGTCGATGTAGGCGCCGTCGGCCTCGACCGCGACGACAAAGCTTGATTGCTCGCTGATGACGCCTGTTTGGTTGTCGACAAGGGACGTGGTCGTCTGACTTCCCGTACAGCCGACAACAACGAAGATGCCGACCAAGAAGACGGCCGATCTCAAGAGTGTAATCACGCTCTCTTTCTCCTTGCTGCGCCCGGGAACTATCTGCCGCATTGAAGTTGAACAGCTCTGTGTCACCACCGCCTCAGCCATATGAACCTATCCTTGGCGGCTTCGGCGTCGTTGCGCTCAGGTTAGTCCGGTTGCGACAATGCCACAACCGCAAGTTATAGATGACCAAGCGGCCATTCCCGCAAAGCGATTGATCGTTCAGTGGATGTCGACGCGACCTGTCGATCAGGTTGGGCAATTTGCAAGCCGCACCGCCTGAGTTCGACCAGAAGAACATCCATACTTGAGATCAGGTGAAACTCAGCATGGAGCGCCGATCGTATACGCACAGCAGGGCGTGCTGACGACGGGCCCGGCGTGTGCCGCCGAGCGTCGATGGCACACCGGCTATCGACCGATGGCGTAAGCGTCCCGTCGTGGATCGGCGCCGCCGGTCAACAGACTGGTCTCTGGATCGACCGTGATGGCGGACATGACGCCCATGTCCATGGGTTCCCAGTCTTCGACCCGGCGAACATCGTGGCCTCTATCCGAGAGCTCATCGGTTACCGCTGTCTCGACCCGACTTTCGACGTGCAGACGACCCGGCAGATAGTCGTGCGGCCAGAATGAGTCGGGGAAACTCCAGGTCGTGAAGCGTGGCGCCTCAATGGCGGTCTGCGCGTCCATGCCGAACACAGCGATGTTCAGGAAGGTCTGGACCATCGCTTGGCATTGCGCATCGCCGCCCGGGCAACCAAACGGCATGAACAGCTTCCCGTCGCGAAATGCTATCGCGGGATTCGGTGTAAGCCGAGGCCGTTTCCAGGGCTCAAGCTTCGAGGCATGGTTCTCATCGAGCCAGCTCTGCGTGCCTCTGCCGGATAGGCTGAAGCCTAGATCCGGTGCAATGGGCGCGCGCGCGTTGGCATCACTCGGTGTGGCGGAGAAGGCGTTGCCCCACTGATCGACGACACATGTGTAACTGGTATCGGTCTCGCGCTCGCGAAAACTCTGCCCGGATCGCGGTTCCGGTCTGCCCCAGGGCGTCGAGTCGTTGATCAGGCCGGGCGACGGCATTTCTCCGAACGCTTGGCGCATGTCTACGCGTTCACGCCGGTTGCGCGTGTACTCCTGTGCCATCAGAGCGTCCATCGGTACGTCGACCAAATCCGGATCGCCAAAGTAGTAGTCACGATCGGAGAAGCTCAGATTGAGCACTTCGGCAAGCAAGTGAATGTAGTCGGCGCTGTTGTGACCGAGCGAGGCGAGGTCGTCGCGCTCGAGCATCTGTAGGGTCTGCGGCACCACTGGTCCCTGACACCACGGTCCACAGGCCAGAATCTCATAGTCTCTGAAGGTGCCGCGGACATGAGGTTCTTCCTTGACCGAGAAGTCGTGGAAATCTTCGAGTCTCAGCAAACCGCCTTGTTCTTCGCTGTAACGCGCCATCTCGCGGGCGATGTCGCCGCGATAGAACTCATCCCGAGCGGCCCGTATCGCCGTCTCGCGGCCTTGCGCCGCGTGTTTGCGCTCAACATCGATCAACCGCTCGAAGGTGCGCGCAAGCGCCGGCTGGACGATGAGCGTTCCTGCGGGAGGAACCTCACCGCCGCGCAAAAAGATCTCCCGGTTGGCTGGCCAGCGGGCGATCGCATCCACTTCACCCAGGAACTGGTTGCGCACGACCGGTGAGAGGGGGTAGCCGTCACGCGCGATTTCCAACGCCGGCGTCAGGACCTCTTCCAAGGTCATCGTGCCGTAGTGTTGCAGCGCTGTGAGCCACGCATCGGGCGCTGCCGGCACGACCGCCCGGCGGATATCCGCGGGCAGCTCGCCATCACAGTTGTTCTTGAAGAACTCGATACTCGCCGCCTTCGGCCAGCGGCCGAGCCCACTGATGGTCGTTACGGCGCGACGTTCGGCGAGGTAGATCATGATCGGCGCAACACCGCCGAAGTTCGTGTTGTCGGCGAGCACCACGTTGATCACGACACCGGAGGCGACACCGGCATCGACCGCGTTTCCGCCTTGCTCCAGCAACCGGTAACCCGCCGCCGCCGAAAGCGGATGCCCTGAACTGATGACATGGTGCGTACCCATGACGGGTGGCCGATGCGAACCGTAAGTCGTGGTCATGGCTGGAACTCTCCACACGGGCGACGTGACGGCCTGGGCGTCGTCAGGCTCACTTGGCTTGGGCCAATCGGCTGAGATACTAGACCTATGAGCAGCAGCGTGGCGACCTCGCGTTAATCCGAAGCCAACGGATCTATGCTGACTTGGCTTTGTCGAGCTGGGTCGATTTTACCGCCCCGCCGATGGATATGCGTTGTCGGTATCAAGCCGGTAAGGGCTGGCGAAATCACAGGCGTCTGATATCTCTTGTGTGATCATGTCGTGCGATGGGACGGAGCACGTCAAGTCGACCAGAAACTGTAGGCGCTCTGGCCTAGCAGCGGGGATAGACCTGCTTGGTCCAACACATCCATTGCGTATTCATGACGAACAACAAACCGGTCGGATCCATAGATCTGATAATTCTTGCGGTCCTGTTCAGGCGTATAGTTCACCGTGATGACGTTTGCGCCCGCATCCAGACCACGTCTCTGTCCGCCGTCAGACCGGCTTTCCAGAGCACTGACCGTGGGGATGAGCGCGGTCGGGTACAAGAGCCGCATCACAGCCATCAGATTGAGGGTCAGGTCCATGTCGCCCTCCGCCATGCCAAACAGTGGTGTCCCCGCTGCCGGTATGAAAGGCGAGGCGCTGATCATGTGGGCCCCGACACGGCCCAGAAAGAGCGCGTCGTCAACCAAGGATCCGCGGGTCTGGCCTGGAAGACCGACAATCGTGCCGACCCCCACCCGGTAGCCGCAACTGAGGAGCGAATCGAGACATGCAAGGCGCTCAGTCAACGCGAGATAGCGCATCCGCTTATGCAGGACAGGGTCCAACGTCTCCTGCTTCAGGATGTAGCTGTCCGCGCCGCTCGCCTTCAGTCTTTCAAGATCCTCGCGTGGCTTATCACCAAGGCAGAGCAAAACCTCGACCTTGTCGTCAAACAGTTTCCTGACTGTGGGAATGACCTGTTCGAGAACGCGCGTCGTGGCCGATACCTCGCCACCTTGGAAGGACACCACACCAATGCCTGCGGATCGTACCGCTTCGACCGAAGCCAGAATCTCCTCCGGGCGCCGGAAGTACCGGTCGATTGGGTTTTCGATACGCATCGGACAGTAGTCGCAGGACCGCACACAGGCATTGGTCACTTCGATCACGCCACGAACGACGGCGGCGCGGCCGAAGAAACGATCGCGAACCTCCGAAGCTTCCCTCAGCAATCGCTCCTGCGCCTTGCCACGAAGGTCTAGCATGTCCGAGATGGCTGAGCCGGTTCGCCTCTCAGGCGGCAGATACTGCTCGTTGCCGGCTTTGTCGTCGTGTTCGATCACATCGTCTGATGATCCAAAACTGACATCAGGCTCGGTGTAATCAAACTGCTGCTGTTTCCACATGCTCCATCTACCTCTGTCGGAAAAACTCAGCGCGACTTAATGCGGATTGGCGCCTGACACGTAGTTCGATGCTTAGGTCATGTTGGCGCGGGCCGATGTGGGTGGTCTACTGATCAAGCTCGATGACGCCGCGTTCTGGGAAGGTCTTGAACTCGTAACCACAGTTTCCTTCGATTGCGACAAGAAAACTCGATTCTGTGCTGATTGCGTTAGCTTAGTCTTTGAGAACTGTCGCTGTCCTACCCTAAGCGCGGCAGGCGATCGAAAGCGCCATGATCTCGACAACAAACAGTCTCTGATAACTGACGTACTTCTCCACTGCAGTACTTGAGCATGTGCGAGCCGGTAAAGTCGGCACCGCCGCAAAAATGTCAGGCGGCACAGATCCGCCCGATCAAATTGCATATCTAGTTGAGTTTGTTGTCAACCATCAACCATAAGTAAGTGATTGGTTCGCGGGATGACAGAACAGAGTTTGGGTGCTTGACCAAACCGACTGAATAGTCCTTACGCGAGAATTATTGTTTCTATGAAGCCGCAAAAATAGTTGTAGTTATAGTTTGGCGTGCGTAAAGAATGCGTAATGCGGTAGTTCATCTATCAATGCGGGAGAGCGTGTGGGTCATGCGAAAGGTTCTGTTGGTTCTGTCATTCGCCATTTGGGTTGGGGGCTGCGCGATCGGGAACACGCAGCGTCACGATCTTGGCGATGCAAGCTTGGACCTCGAGACCGAACACACAGTTGCTGTGAGCGTGGTTGATCACAGGCCATACATCGTAGACGGCGACAAGGATCCGAGTTTTGTTGGTCTGATGCGCGCAGCATTCGGCAATCCCTGGGATGTGACGACGGGTAGCGAACGGCCGCTGGCCCAAGACATGACGACATCGATTGTCGACTCAATGAAGCAGAAGGATATCGATGCTGTTGCTGTCGTCGTGCCGCATTCGTCGGACAATGCAGCCGCTCGCCAAGAACTTTTGATCACCGATGCGGACCGTTACGTGCTTCTCGTTCTTCAGGAGTGGAAGAGCGACACCTACATCAACACCGCATTCATCTACAACGCGACGCTTGAGGTGTTAGGTCCTACGGGTGTACCGCTGGCGGAGAAAACACTCAGCGGCAGGGACAATCTTGGGGCGGCAGCCGTGCCGGCTGACGCACGAATTGATGTTGAGAACGCGGTGCGACAGAAGATTGAAGAAATGCTCAACGACCCTGAGATCGTGGCCGCTCTTGATTAGCGGCCTTGTCGACTGCCTAACCGCACTTGCGATGGACGCCGATCCATTGTTTGATCGGACTCACGATGCCACTCGTTTTCTTTCTGTAGTCGCTTAAGCGCATTGAGTTGATCCAACCCCATGACGCCGCAATGCTTGCGCCAGCGCCAGAACGTCTGCTTGGCAACCTGCACCTGACAGATCTCGTCAATCTGGGGGTGGCCGCGCTATGAGTTCGTTAACCTGCCGCAGCTTCGAGACGTTCCCTACCGTATTGTGCCGGCGGATTGCCATAGTTGAGCCGCCGTTCGCCAAGACATGCGGCGGACTGTCCGCACCACCACTTTTCACAACGCGGTTTATGGCGTTCGAGCGCGGGAGTTCAGTGCCAAGACGTCTCTGCCGGTCTCAGCGGAGGTGTCCGGGGCAGGGGTTCGTGGGTCGGTGACCGCACGATGCCTCTAGAGGGTCGTCGATGTCGGCCGATCAGTCCGGGGTGCGCCGGGCGCGTCGACACGCCGTGGTGAGGTCCTGTAGGCCAGGAACTGTCTGCGAATGAACGCAGCGACAAACCCTGCCGTCAGAGCCAGCACGATCGTTGGCGCCGGCGCACTGTCGAGAAAGAAACTGGCATAGGTACCGGCAAGCATCGATACCATGCAGACGACGACGGAGACCCAGAGCATGGTCTGGAACTTGCGCACGAGAAGGAAGGCGATGGCGCCGGGTGCGATCAGAAGTCCGATCGCAAGGATCAGCCCGACAGCCGACAGCGTCGCCACCACGGTCAGTGACAGGGCCGAAAGAAAGGCGTAATGCAGCCAGTGCACCCGAAGGCCGGAGGCCCGTGCCTGCGCCTGGTCGAAGCTAAACAGAAGCAGGTCCTTCCATTTGAGCGCAACAGCCGCACTGACGATCATCGCGATCACACCCGTCATCCAAAGATCGTCCAGTTGGACACCCAGAATGTTGCCGAACAGGATGTGATCAAGATGAACGTTCGTCTCGACGGAGACGTAGAGCACGATGCCCAGGCCAAACATGCCCGAGAACACGACGCCCATAATGGTGTCCTGTTTGATGCGGCTGTTGGCTGACAGGTAGCCCGTGGCGATTGCGCAGATCATGCCGGCCGCGAAAGCGCCGACGATCAGTGGCAGGCCCAGTATGTACGTCACGACGATGCCCGGAAGAACGGCATGGCTGACGGCATCGCCCATCAGGGCCCATCCCTTGACGACCAGAAAGCACGACAGAAGCGCCGTCGGCACCGACACGATCATCGCTATCACGAACGCCTTCTGCATGAAGGCGAACTGAAGCGGCAGCAGCAGCGTGTCGATATCCATCACGCGAACTCTTTACCGCCGCTGGCCCGTTTGGCGTTGCGGTCTACCGCCAGCTGCCGGGCCCGCTTGGCCTTGAGACGAGCCGCGAAGAGACCGTACTTCGAGGCGAAGATGAACACGGTCAAGAAGACAAGCGTCTGCAGGGTCACGATGATGCCACCAGTGGCGCCGTCCAGAAAAAAGCTCACGTAGGCGCCGACGAAGCTCGTGACGGCGCCAATGACGACGGAAACTGCGATCAACCGGGGAAAGCCGTCGCAGAGCAGATAGGCCGTGGCGCCAGGTGTCACGACCAAGGCAATGACGAGGAACGCGCCGACCGTTTGCATCGCCGCCACCACGGACGCCGACAACAGAACGAAGAACATCGCCTTCAGCAAACGGGGCCGCAACCCGATGGTCTTCGCGTGGTTCTCGTCGAAGAACGTCACCATCAGGTCTTTCCATTTCAGCAGCAGGATCGCGAGGGAGACGAACCCGATGATGGCCAACTGCAAGGTGTCCTCTGGCGTGATGGCCAGGACGTTCCCCATGGTAATCGTCTGCACATCGACACCGACGGGATTGACGGAGATAAGGAAAAGGCCAAGGCCGAAGAAAGAGATGAACGTCATGCCGATAAGCACATCAACCTTGAGGCCGGAGCGTTCCGACAGGAACAGCATGGCGGCTGCCGCAAGTCCGCCGGACAAAAAGGCGCCCAGCGAAAACGGCAGGCCGATGAGGTAGGCGCCGACCACGCCGGGAACGACCGAGTGGGAGAGCGCGTCCCCGATCAGCGACCACCCCTTCAGCATCAAGTAAGCCGAGAGGAAGGCACACAAGGCCCCTACCAGAGAGGAAACCCACATAGCATTCGCCATGTAACCGTAGGTAAACGGCTCGAGAAGCGTCTCGATCATGACGAGTCCTCGTTCGTTTGAACCTTGTCGCCATACTGAACGAAGGGCCTTTCGTCATCGCTGATGATCGTGATTTTGCGATGATCGCCATCGGTGTGAAGAGTCTGCGCCGTGATCGTGAAGTGACGGAGAACGCCGCCGAACGCGCGTTCCAGATTTTCGCGGGTAAACGTCGTTTCCGTGGGCCCGTATCCGAGCACCGTACCCTTGACCAGGACGGCACGATCGCAGAACTCCGGCACTGTCCCAAGATTGTGGGTCGACACAAGGATGACCCGACCTTCGTCCCTGAGTTCACGCAAGAGCGCGGTTATCTGCTCTTCCGTCTTGGCGTCCACGCCGTTGAAGGGCTCATCAAGCAAGATCACCTGACCGTCTTGGGCGAGCGCGCGGGCCAGAAAAACGCGCTTGCGCTGTCCGCCGGACAACTCGCCGATCTGTGATGCCCGATAATCCCGCATGCCGACGCGCTGCAGCGCCAGTTCGACGGCTTCGTGGTCAATCGATCGTGGCCGACGCAAAAATCCCATGTGTCCGTAGCGACCCATCATCACTAGGTCTTCGACAAGGATCGGAAAATCCCAGTCCACTTCTTCGGACTGGGGAACGTAGGCCACCAGGTTCCGCTTCAGGGCTTCGGCGACGCTCAGGTTGAGGACGCGGATTTCACCGCAGACCGCGGGCACCAAACCCATGATGGCCTTAAAGAGCGTCGACTTGCCGGCACCATTCACGCCGACCAGCGCCGTGATCGTGCTGCGGGGCGCCTCGAAGCTGGCATCCCAAAGTGCCGTGTGCCCATTGCGGTACGTCACCGTTACGCCACTCGCTGCGATGCCATCGCCGAACGGGCCGAAGGCCTCGATATCGTCCACTGCCTCAATGGCTTTGTGCATCCGCTCCTCCTTGGGCCCTAGCGATTGGACCAGTTTGGATACCACGATGATGCGCCTCGAACCGCCTGGCGCGTGCCGCTCGCACTCATACCGCCGTCAGTCTGTTGTGGCCTGAAGCCCATCGGCGATCGTCCTTGACGTGACTTCCAATAAATCCAGATACGTCGGCACGCTACCGTCGGCGTCGCTCAACGAATCGACGTAGAGCACGCCGCCGTAGCTGGCGCCTGTCTCACGCGCGACCTGTTGCGCCGGCGCGGTGTTCACCGTGCTCTCGCAGAATACGACAGGTATCTGGTTTGCGACCACGCCATCGATGACGGCGCGCACCTGCTGGGGTGTGCCGACCTCGTCGGTGTTCATCGGCCAAAGGTAGAGTTCCTTCATCCCGAAGTCGCGGGCGAGGTAGCTGAAGGCGCCCTCACAGGTGACCAGCCAACGCTTGTCTTCGGGGATCGATGCGATGGCCTGGCGCAAGGGTTCAATCGTGGCGCGAAGGCGTTCCTTGTAGAGACGGGCGTTCTCGGCATAGACCGCCGCGTTCTTCGGATCGTGCTCGGCGAACGCGGCGGTAATGTTGTCGATATAGACCAGCGCGTTGTCCAGACCCATCCATGCGTGGGGGTTGGGCTGGCCTTCATACGATCCCGACGTGATCGGGATGGGATCGATTCCCTCTGTCAGCGTCACCGATGGCGGGTTGCCCAAATTGGCGATGAACTGCTCGAACCACAGTTCCAGGTTCATGCCGTTCCAAAGGATAAGATCGGCGTCGGAGGCGCGAACCAGATCTTGCGGGGTCGGCTGATAGCCATGGATTTCGGCGCCCGGCTTTGTGATGGAGACCACCAGGGCGGTGTCGCCCGCGACATTGGACGCCATGTCCGCGATGACTGTGAACGTGGTGACGACCTTCATCTTGTCGGCGGCGGAGACGCCGAACGGCAACATTGTCGCAACCAGCGCTGCCGCCACAAACATCGCAATTCTTGAACGCACGGGTGTCCTTCTAAGGGAAAGAATGTTCTTGCTTAGAATGATACTAATAATTAGTTGCATGACAAGTCAAGGGCGTTTGCGCGAGGGCGTCGGGTTAACGGGGGCCATCGCGAGTCCATTACCGGGCCTCTTGCACCGGCTTTTCGGCGCGCCTGAACCGCCGTTCTACTTTGATTGGGCGCCTTCTTCATTCGCCGGCTCGGCTGCTTTGGTTCGTCCGGTAATGAGGCGGGCGCTTTTCTGGCCCGTGATATAGGACCAAAACCAACTATACGCGACGGCGATGCGGCTTCGCGTGCTGATCAGGAAAAAGATGTGGGCAATGCCCCAGACCCACCAGCCGATGGCGCCTGTCAGCCGGATCCAGCCGAAATCGACGACCGCTGCGCTGGGGCCGATGGTGGCCAATGTACCGGGATGACGGTAGCGGAACACCCGGCGATGGTCACGGCCGTCAAGCCGTGCCCTGATCACCCGGGCGACGTAAGATCCCTGTTGCTTGGCGGCGGGCGCGACTTCTGGCACCGGCCGGCCCCTTTGGTCTTTCACCGATGCGGTATCGCCGATGACGAAGATGTCGGGATAGCCCGGCACCGTCAGGTCGGATTGGACAATCGCCCGGCCCGCCCGGTCCGCCTCGACGTCGAGCCATTCGGCGGCGTTTGACGCGGTTACGCCGGCCGCCCAGATCACGGTCTTGGCGTCTATTCGATGATCGCCGACGATAACGCCATTCGCGTCACAGCCGGTGACCGGCTCGCCGGTCCTGACCTCCACGGCCATGCGGGTGAGGGCGCGTTCGGCATAGCCAGACAGCTTTTCCGGGAACTCGGACAGCACACGTGGACCGGCTTCGATCAGCAGCACGCGCGCCTTTCGTGTATCGATGTGCCTGAACTCCGCCGGCAGAACGCGCTGGGCCAGCTCGGTGATGATGCCGGCAAGCTCCACCCCGGTGGGACCGCCGCCGATGATAGCGAAGTTCATCAACGCCGTGCGTTGGTCGGGATCATCACAGCGCTCCGCCGCTTCGAAGGCCGCCAGGATACGCCGGCGGATCCTGGTCGCGTCTTCGATCGTCTTCAGGCCGGGCGCGTGGGGTCGCCAGTCGTCGTGCCCGAAATAGAAAAGGTGGGTTCCGGTGGCGAGCACCAGGGTGTCGAAGTTCATCCGCGAGCCGTCGGCCAACATGACCTGTTTGTTCTCACGATCGACCCCCGTTACCGTCGCCATCAAGGTGGTGACCTCCGGCCGATACTTGAACAGGCGGCGTAGTGGCCACGCGATCTCGGAAGGCGGCAGAATGGTCGTCGCGACCTGATAGAGCAGGGGCTGGAACAGGTGGTGATTGCGCTGGTCGATCAGCGTGATCCTGGCCTTGTCGTGGCGCAATCCCTTGACACAGGCGACCCCGCCAAAACCGCCGCCGACCACGATCACATGGTGTTCTTGAGCCATCAAACACGCTCCGCCATCACAAACGTAGCAAGCAGATGTGCCAGCCGGACTGACCGGTTGTAGCGCGGCACAGACAGTAGATCACTGAGCGCACCGAATGTGCGGCATCGCGCGCGTCCGCGCTAGGAGCAAACACGATCTCAGGCCTCGCGATTGGTCAAGCATTCCCAAACTTGATCCCTCAAAACGCTTGAACAGGGCATCGTAACTGCAAATGCGAGTAATTCGCACTTGCAACTTAGCGTCGATATCCAGTATTCCAGGAGCTATGCGGGGTTACGCAGCCATTGAGCAGTACTCTTCCAGTCGCGAACCAAGCCTCTCGCCATGCTCAATGAGCCAGTGAACAGCAAACTCATGTCGAGGCGTTTCTCTTGGTGCACGAAGGTGAGCCCGAGCGCCTTTTTCGTGATTGGTGGTCTCGACATCATCCCCGCGCCGAACCAGTTGGGGATCTAAAAGATGAAACAACACGGTTACCTGTCCTTGTTTTCCGGGGTTGCGGCTGCGGCCTTTAGCCTGTCGATCAACACAGCGACGGCAATCGCCGATGACGCCAGTGCCAGCACCGATTGGTTCAAACAGGACTACGCGACCGGCGACTGGGGTGGCGCGCGCACCGATCTCGCAAACAAGGGGGTCACGCCCGAACTGAACTATCTCGCCGACTTCATGGCCAATCCCGATGGCGGTATGCGACAGGGCGAAGCTTATGCCGCCGGTCTCACCGGTTCGGTAACGTTCGACATGGAGAAGCTGATCGGCGCCAACGGGCTCAGTCTGTTCGTGGCAGGCTCATGGCAGCAGGGCAGGGATCTATCCGGCGACTACATCGGCAACATCTATCCGGTCGCCGAAGCGTTCAATGGTGACGTCGTCCGGCTCAATCAGGTCTATCTCGAGCAATCCCTCTGGAACGACGTCGTCAGTGTCGCGGTCGGGCGATTGTCGACAGGCGATGACTTCGCGGCCTTGGACAGTTTCGGCAACTATGTCAGTGGCGGCATCAACGGCAACCCCGGAAGCATACCGGTCAATGCCCCATCGTTCACCGCGGCGCCGTTCGCGCAGTGGGGCGTGCGCGCGACTGGCCAAGTTGGTTCCAACATCTATATCTCCGGTGGCGCATACAACGCCGATCCGACGGTCCAGGAGGATACCAAGAATGGCGTCGATTTCCGGCTCAATCCCGATGAAGGTGTCCTCTACCTGGCCGAAGTCGGAACCGGCATAAATCAAGGCGACAAGGAACCCGGTCTGCCCGGCAACTACGCCATAGGCGCGTACTACGACAGCAGCGACTACGCGCGTCTCGACAACTCGGCCATCACGAAAGACCGCAATTACGGTTTCTATGCCATCGGCGAACAGATGGTCTATCGCGAAGGTGGTGCCGGCAGCGACCAGGGATTGACGGCGTGGGCGGCTCTGACAGGCGGGCCGGACCAGAGCGTCAACACACTGCCGTTCGGCGCCTTCGGTGGGGTGTACTACCAGGGACTGTTTCCCGGTCGCGATCAGGACATCACCGCCTTTGGCCTTTTCTACGGCTCGTTCAGCGACGATCTGCCTGGCCAAAGCTACGAGCTTGTCGCCGAAGTGAATCACCGCTTCCAGCTCGCGCCGTGGCTCTATGTAACGCCGGACTTCCAGTACATCTTTAATCCCAATGGCGGTGGCATTCCCGACGCGGCCGTCGTCGGCTTCGAGGTCTCCGTCGACTTCTAGCCGCCGTTGGAGTGGCGACGCTAACCGTATGTGATCGGCCGCTCTGGTGCGAGCCGTCCGGCAGCGGGTATGCTGCAGAGGATCGCCATGCTGATCCGTCACCTCTACTACTTCATCACGCTTTCGCGCGAAGGCCACTTCGCCAAAGCCGCCGACGTCTGCAACATCACCCAGCCAACACTCTCGTCGGCGCTGCGCAAGCTGGAGGACGACTTCGGCGTGCGCCTGGTCGAGCGCGACCACCACTTCGTCGGCCTGACGCCGGAAGGCGAACGGGTGCTGGCCTGGGCGCAGCAGATCCTATCGGACTTCGAGAGCCTGAAGGACGACCTGTCGAGCCGGGCGGAGGATCTGAAAGGCACGGTCAGACTTGGCGTTATTCCGGCGGCGATGCCGATCACCGGCTATTTCACGGAACACTTCCTGAAGGTCCATCCGGCCGCCCATATCGACATACGCTCGATGACATCGCGCCAGATTCAGGCCGGCCTCGACAGCTTGGACCTGCATGGCGGCCTGACCTACCTGGAGAACGAACCGCTGGAGCGGGTCAACCGCGTTCCGCTCTATAGAGAACGCTACATCGTCATCTCCAGGCGCGGCCACTTCCGCGACAACGCGCCGGTTTCGTGGCAGCGCCTGGAGGCGGAGCCGCTGTGCCTGTTGGGTCCAGAGATGCAGAACCGCCGGATCCTCGACGAGGCCGCCCAACGACACGGCGCAACGCTGAACCCGCAGGTTACGGCGAACTCTTACCTGACGTTGTTCGCCCATCTGCTGCGCGGCGGATGGGTCAGCATCGTGCCGACCACGCTGCCGGAACTTTATGGCCTGGACAGCCAGTTCGAACGGCATGAGATCGCCGACGAGACGACGTCGCAGGCGATCGGCCTGGTCGTCCCCGACCGCCAGCCGATGGCCCGCATGACCCACGCGCTGTTCTCCGCGGTCCTGAAATCAAACATGGCCGGCGCGTTCTTCCGTGGCTCCGCGACGCTTGATTGAAGTCGTTTATCGAAGGCTAAACGCTTCCGATTGGACGCAACTCCGGGCTTGTGACGAAGTGCGCAGGTTCGTCCGGCCGCTCGCGACAGGAGCGCCGGATGGTCCCTCAAGCACGCGGAGTGAGATATCATGGCGAAAGTGGTTTGCGTTCTCTACGACGATCCCGAAGACGGCTATCCAACCAGCTATGCGCGCGACTCCGTGCCGGAAATCATGAGTTATCCGGATGGGCAGACCGCGCCAACACCCAGCGCCATAGACTTCACGCCCGGCGAGCTGCTGGGCAGCGTCAGCGGCGAGCTCGGCCTGCGCAACTATCTGGAATCGAACGGCCACACCATGGTCGTCACGACTAGCAAGGACGGCGCTGACTCGGTGCTCGACAAAGAGATCGTCGATGCCGACATCGTCATATCGCAGCCGTTCTGGCCCGCCTATCTGACTGCAGAACGGATCGCCAAGGCGCCCAATCTGAAGCTCGCCATCACGGCCGGGATCGGGTCGGACCATGTCGACCTGGATGCCGCGATCAAGAATGACGTCACTGTCGCCGAGGTGACGTTCTCCAACTCGATCAGCGTCTCCGAACACGTCGTGATGCAGATCCTAAGCCTGGTCCGAAACTACATCCCGTCCTACCAGTGGGTCACCAAGGGCGGCTGGAACATCGCCGATTGCGTTGCGCGGTCCTATGACCTGGAAGGCATGCATGTCGGCACCGTGGCCGCCGGGCGCATCGGTCTGGCCGTGCTGCGGCGCCTGAAGCCGTTCGACGTCCACCTGCATTACGTCGACCGGCATCGGCTGCCCAAGGAGGTCGAGCAGGAGTTGAACCTGACCTGGCATGACACAGTCGAGGACATGGTCAAGCTGTGCGACGTCGTCACCATCAACTGCCCGCTGCATCCCGAGACCGAGCATCTGTTCGATGCCGACATGCTGTCGAAGATGAAGCGCGGCAGCTATATCGTGAACACCGCGCGCGGCAAGATCTGCGACCGCCAGGCCATCGTCGATGCCTTGGAGAGTGGCCAGATCGCGGGCTATGCCGGCGATGTCTGGTTCCCGCAGCCGGCGGAGCGCGGCCATCCCTGGCGCACCATGCCCCACCACGGCATGACCCCGCATATCTCCGGCACGTCGCTCTCGGCGCAGGCGCGCTATGCCTCGGGCGTGCGTGAGATCCTGGAGTGCTGGTTCGAAGGTCGGCCGATCCGCGACGAGTATCTGATCGTCGACGGTGGCAAGCTGGCGGGCGTCGGCGCGAAGTCCTATAGCGAGGGCAACGCGACCGGCGGCTCCGAGGCGGCGGTCGAGTACTCCGCCGCGTGACCTAGATTGGGTTCTGGCTGGCGGGGCACCGCGGCGCGCGCCGCCAGCCACGAACCAAATGAGCTTTCGAGGGGGGACCAGGCCGGTGGGCGGCCGGTCTTTCGGCGCGCGATCAGGCCGACGCTTTCGTCTCGTCGTTCAACGTCGCCAGTTCCTCCGGCTCGAACAGCCGCGAGCGCGTCAGGAAGCGCTTTTCCCGGCCATTGTCCAAGGAGAACATGCCGCCGCGTCCCGGCACAACGTCGAGAATGAGCTGGGTGTGCTTCCACGCCTCGAACTGGCTGGCGGAGATGAAGACGGGCACGCCGTCGATCTCGCCCAGCTTGACGTCGCGTTCGCCGACCTTGAAGTCACTGGTCGGATAGCACATCGGGCTTGATCCGTCGCAGCAGCCGCCGGATTGGTGAAACAGGATGTCGGGATGGTCCTCGCGGATCTCCGCGATGAGTTCCAGGGCCGCCGGCGTCGCCCGGACCCGGGCCGTATCCATGGTTGCTTCGGTCATGACTTGTGGTTCCCGTTCAGCATGGCGCTGTTGGATCGATCTTCCGTCCTCAAGACATACCCCGGCGCGGCCTTGACGACCACGCCGGGGCTTTGGGCGATGCCGAGAAGCGCGGTTTAGAAGAAACCGAGCTTCTGGGGCGCGTAGCTGACCAGCATGTTCTTGGTGTGCTGGTAGTGCGACAGCATCATCGAGTGGTTCTCGCGTCCGACACCCGACTGCTTGTAACCGCCGAACGCCGCGTGGGCGGGGTAGGCGTGATAGCAGTTGGTCCACACGCGACCGGCCTTGATGGCGCGGCCGAAGCGGTAGCAGGTGTTGGCGTCGCGGCTCCACACGCCCGCACCCAGGCCATAGAGCGTGTCGTTGGCGATATGCAGCGCGTCGGCGTCATCCTTGAAGGTGGTGACGGAGACGACAGGGCCGAAGATCTCCTCCTGAAAGACCCGCATCTTGTTATGGCCTTTCATGACTGTCGGCTCGATGTAGTAGCCATCGGAGAGTTCGCCGCCGGGATCGGCCGCCTGGCCACCGACCAGGAACTCAGCACCTTCCTGTCGGCCAATATCGAAGTAGGACAGGATCTTTTCCTGCTGCTCCGAGGAGGCCTGGGCGCCGACCATGGTCTGGGGATCCAGGGGATTGCCCAGTTTGATTGCATCGACGCGCTTCATGGCGCGCGCCATGAAGGCGTCATAGATGTTCTCGTGGATCAGGGCGCGCGACGGGCAGGTGCAGACTTCGCCCTGGTTCAGCGCGAACATGACGAAACCCTCGATCGCCTTATCCAGGAAATCGTCGTCCTCGCGCATGACGTCTTCGAAGAAGATGTTCGGCGACTTGCCGCCCAGCTCCAGCGTCACCGGAATCAGGTTTTCCGACGCGTACTGCATGATCATGCGCCCGGTCGTGGTCTCACCGGTAAAGGCGATCTTGGCGATCCGCGGGCTCGACGCCAACGGCTTGCCGGCCTCAAGGCCGAAGCCGTTGACGATGTTGACCACGCCCTCGGGGAGCAGGTCGCTTATCAGCTCCGCGAACACCATGATGGTGGCCGGCGTCTGCTCGGCCGGTTTGATGACGACGCAATTGCCCGCGGCGAGCGCCGGCGCAAGCTTCCAGACCGCCATCAAAAGCGGGAAGTTCCACGGAATAATCTGGCCGACAACGCCCAGCGGTTCGTCGAAGTGGTAGGCGACGGTGTCTTCGTCGATTTCGCTGATGGTGCCTTCCTGGGTGCGGATGCAGGCGGCGAAGTAACGGAAGTGATCGACCGCCAGCGGTAGATCGGCCGCCATGGATTCGCGGATCGGCTTGCCGTTGTCCCAGGTCTCGCAGGTCGCCAAGAGCTCCAGGTTGTCCTCGATCCGGTCGGCGATGCGATTCAGGATCAACGCACGCTCGGCCGGTGAGGTGCGGCCCCAGGCATCGGCGGCGGCATGGGCGGCATCGAGCGCCACCTCGATATCCTTGTCGTCGGAGCGCGCGATCTTGCACAGGACTTTGCCGTTTACCGGCGATGTGTTGTCGAAATAGCGTCCGTTCACCGGCGCGACGAACTTGCCGCCGATGAAGTTGTCGTAGCTTTCCTTGAACGGTGACGCACTCAACTGGGTGGTAAGCGGAATCGTGTCTGGCATCCCATGCCCTCCTGGTTGTCATCTCGATTGCTGAGACGTTTGGGGCAGGGTGGCTTCCGGCAAGGTCGCGGCAAAGCCGGGCGGACAACGATATGCGTGGACTTGTCTCGCGGCTGAGACAGAACCGCAGCTTTTTTGATCGCGGGTGCCGCGGTGATTGCTTAGGACCTGGTCACACCCAGGCGATCGGCACGGCGGTAAAGGGTGGCGCGGCTGATGCCGAGCATCCGGGCGGCGGCCGACATGTTGCCGTTGGACCGGGCAATCGCGCGCCTCAACTCGCGCCGTTCCGCGCTATCCAGGCCGACACCGCGGCGCTGCGCATCGCCGAGGATCTCGTCGGTCGGACGCGGCGAGTCCAGGGCGATGTCCTTCAGGCCGTAAGCCTTTCGGGCGCCGCGCGTAGCGCCCACCACGAGATCATCGGCATCGACAGCAAGCAGGACGGCGCCGTTCTGCCCGTCGCCCACGCCGCGCAAGATACGTTGCTGGGAAAAGACGCTCTGGAAGTGATCGGCCTCGATCTGCCGGGCTGCCTCGGCGACCATCTGTGCGATAATGGTGGCCAAGGCGTGGTTCATATCGGCGCGGCACGATGACACGTCGAGGATGGCGGCAAGGCGTCCGCATTCGTCGAACACCGGCGCACCCATGCAGCTCATGATCGTGTTGCGGTCGCGAAAGTGTTGGTCCCGGAACACGGTCACCGCACGCTCCTCGGCGATCGATGTGCCGATCCCATTGGTGCCTTCGCACGCTTCCGACCAGACGGCTCCGCTGCAAAGGCCAGCGGATTCGAAAGTCTGGCCGTCACCGGCCGGCGTTCGCTGCTCCAAGACGACGCCGTTGGCGTCGCTCAGCAACACACCGCATCCGGCCAAGCCGAGGCAGGCGTGAAGTCGGTTCATTACCGGTGTCGACACGCCCAGCATGGCGCCGAACGCGTCTCGGCTTCGATCAAGCGCCGGTGTGTCAAGCCGGGCGGTTTCCTGGGATGCGTCGGGCGTCAGGCCGTAGTGTTTCAGGGAGCGTGCCCATGAGGCAGCCAGCAAACATCGACCCGACGCTGAACGCGAAAGGGCGATACCTCGAACATGCTCCGCGTGGGCACCCATCTCCCGATATTCCAGGTCCGTTGCTGCTGCAAATGCGAATGATTATCATTGTTAATCCCTAATCGCGCGCGCATCAATAGCTCGCCGCAAGTGCCCGTAAACAGCCGATGAAGCCGGCTGCCGCGCCATGTTCGCCGGCAGCGCTATGCTCCCTTTGCGGTTCGATTCGGTTTTCGATGGCCGGATTGGCGATCTGAGCGGCGGACCGCCACTCGGCGGCAGGGACCGCGCAGCGGCGGTCAGACCTGGCCCTCAGCGATGGTGCTGACCCTCGCCGTAGAACATCTTCTCCCAGGCCTTGTGGGCCTTGTAGCCCTCCTGGATGAACGGTGTGAAGAATGACAGTTTCAGGACCGCTTTGTTTAACAGGCTGGCGGGGAACCGTGTCGGCTTGACGAAGTCGACGAACAGGACGACCCGCACCTCGTCGGAGTGGTTCCAGGCCTCATGCTCATAGGCGTCATCGAAGATCAGAGCCTCGCCTTCCTTCCAGTGGCAGATCTGATCATCGACCCGGATGCCGATCTTTTCGGGTTCGTCGGGCACGATCAGTCCCAGATGGAAGCGCAGCACCCCGTTATAGGGACCGCGATGGGCCGGCAGATGTTTGCCGGGCTCGAATATCGAGAACATGGCGGACTGCAGACCGGGGATCTTTTGAAGGATGCGCCATGTCTCCGGACACTGTTGGGCCGCCGCCTCGGAATGGATGCCATAACCACACAACAAGAAGGTCTTCCAGTTGTTGTCGGAGGAAATAGAACGCACCGCCGAGGCGACTTCGTGGAAGGCCGGCAGCTCGCCCTTGCGCACCAGCACCTGGTTCAGCTCCGACTGGATCAGGTCCCACTCGGCTTCTATCTCCTCTGCCCAGGGGAATGTCCGCTTGTCATAGACCGGCGGGTTGCCGACGGTTGAGTACCGGAGATTGAGATGCTCGGCCGCGCCCACCAACCGCTGCACGGTCCGGGCCATAAAGCTGGGGCTGGACATCGTATCCTCGATGCCCTCGGTTTTTAGCTTCTGCTGGCTAATCTGCTGTGTCACCTGATCCCTCGCCGACACTGCCCGTTTGCCTGTGAGTCATCCGGCCGACTCCGACCGTGTTTATGACATATCATTTTACCTTGTGGAATCGCCACCGAAGTCAACCCGGCACCGGCTTTCTGCGGTACGTCGGCGGTCGGACGACCCCGTTTCGCAGCCGATGACATGCCAATGGATGCCGTGGGTTCCGCGAAAACCAGGTCACCACGGCGTTGGCAAGGGCGACAGCGATCCAAGCCCAGGTTTCACCGGGAATCTAAGAATGAGTTTCATTGTCAACTAGTTGATTTTATTGAACTTTTTCTTGATTTCTTGGTTTCCGCCACTTACGTTCACGACCGACAAACTTGCCATGAGACAAGTCGAACGAATTCCCAGAGGTGTAGGAGGCCAGTCGGTCCATGAAAGGCAATAAGAAGGTACTCGATGTGCTCAATCGCCTGTTGACCCACGAAATGAGCGCGGCGGATCAGTACTTCATTCACTCCCGCATGTTTCATGATTGGGGGCTGGATGCTCTCTATGAGCGAATGAAACATGAGCAGGAGGAGGAACTCGAGCATGCCTCGCGGCTGGTCGAACGTATCCTCATGCTAGAAGGAATGCCCGATGTCGCCTCGCGCGCGCCGCTCAAAATCGGCGATGATGTCGTGTCGATGCTCAAGAGCGACCTGGAGTACGAAATTATGGTCCAGGGCGAGCTAAAGTCGGCCATCGCCATCTGCGAATCCCAGAGCGACTTTGTCAGCCGCCAGATCCTGTTGGAACTCCTCAAGGACACCGAAGAAGATCACGCCTACTGGCTTGAGATCCAACTTGGACTGATCGAGAAGATCGGGCTGAAGAATTACACCCAGTCGCAAGCCGGCTGACGCGACGATCGCGCGCGCAATACCGCGCGCTTACTCATCGGCATAGGCAATCTGCTCGGCGGCGGCACCTGGATGCGTGACCGCGCCCAGATGGGCCGGACCGACTTCTTGGGCGTACTTCCAGATCGCGCCGCTCGGTGCTGGTGGAGACTTTGCGGTCCACGAGCGGCGGCGGCGCTCCAACTCGGTCTCGCCCACCTCCAGGTGGAGAACGCCAGCTTTGGCGTCGATCGTGATGATGTCGCCGTCTTCGACCAAGGCGATCGGTCCGCCGACGGCTGCTTCGGGACCGACATGGCCAATGCAAAAGCCTCTGGTCGCGCCTGAGAAACGGCCGTCGGTGATCAGCGCGACCGTCTCGCCGGCGCCCTGCCCGTAAAGCGCGGCTGTCGTCGCCAGCATTTCGCGCATGCCGGGGCCGCCCCTTGGGCCCTCATAGCGGATCACCAGGACGTCGCCGATCTCGTAACGGCGTTGTCTCACCGCTTCGAAACAATCCTCTTCGCGGTCGAAGACGCGCGCTGGGCCGCGGTGGCTGGTGTTCTTCAAGCCGGCCACCTTCACGATGGCACCGTCGGGCGCCAGGTTGCCTTTCAGGCCGACCACCCCGCCTGTTGGCGTGATCGGATCAGCGGCCGGGCGGACCACATCCTGGCCGTCTGGGAAAACCACGCCTTCCAGAGTCTCCGCGATGGTGTGCCCGGTCACGGTCAGGCAGTCACCGTCCAGATAGCCGGCGTCTAACAGCGTGCGCATCACCACGGGCACGCCGCCGATGTCGAACAGATCCCTCGCCACATAGCGGCCGCCGGGCTTCAGGTCGGCGATATAGGGCGTGCGCCTGAAAATGCGGCAGACGTCGTCAAGATCGAACGCGATGCCGGCCTCGTGCGCCATCGCCGGCAGATGCAGGCCGGCATTGGTCGAGCCGCCGGTGGCGGCGACCACCGTCGCGGCGTTCTCGAAAGCGGCGCGGGTGCAAATGTCGCGTGGGCGCAAACCGTCGTGAATCATGTCCATGACAACCTGGCCAGCCCGCTGCGCAAAGGCTTCGCGGCTGTCAAAAGCGGCCGGCGGGCCAGACGAACCGCCGACCGCTAGGCCGATGGCCTCCGCGACGCAGGCCATGGTGTTGGCGGTGAATTGGCCGCCGCACGCGCCCGCGTTAGGGCACGCAACGTGAGTCAGGCGCGCCAGCCGGTCGTCGTCCAGTGTGCCGGCGTCGTAGCGGCCGACTGCCTCGAACACGTCGACGATCGTGACGTCACGGTCCTCGAACCGGCCGGGGAGGATAGAACCACCGTAAAGAAAGACGGACGGCACGTTGAGGCGCAGCATCGCCATCATCATGCCGGGCAGCGTCTTGTCGCAGCCGGCCAGGCCCACCAGTGCGTCGTAACAGTGGCCGCGCATGGCGAGCTCGACGCTGTCGGCGATGCTGTCGCGACTGGGCAACGAGGCGCGCATGCCGGGCGTGCCCATGGCGATGCCATCGGTTACCGACGCTGCCGTGAACTCGCGCGGCGTGCCGCCGCCCAGCAGGACGCCTTTCTTGACGACCTGGGCTTGGGCGACCAGGCGGATGTTGCAAGGCGCGGCGTCGTTCCACGTTGTCGCCACGGCAACGATCGGCTTGGCAAGATCCTCGTCGGTCAGGCCGATCGCGTGCAGATAGGCGCGGTTGGGTGCGCGGTGCGGTCCTTCGGTAACGTGCCGGCTGGGCAGCGATGACTTTGGAAATGCGTTACTGGTCACGTCGGGCAGCCTCAACAGTTCATGGGGTACGGCGGTTCGCCGCCGCAACTTGACGCCTGCATAACGATCGCCAGACAGACGGTCCAATCCCGATGGAAAGACCAATCAATACGATTAGCATATTAATAGGGTTAATATTGATCCGTCTTTGAGTTTACTCTGCGGTCCTTCAACGATCGCGGCCACCGAGATGACATAGCAGGCACAAGAACAATGCGACCCCTGGACAGCAGACGCCTGAGGTTCTTTGTGGCCGTCGCCGAGACCCTGCATTTCGGTCAGGCCGCTGAACGCCTGGGCATGACCCAGCCGCCACTAACGGCGCAGATCAAGCGCCTTGAGGAGGAGTTGGAGACGCAGCTCTTCGTTCGCACCAGCCGGCGCGTGACGTTGACGCCGGCCGGCGCGGTTCTGCTCGATGAGGCCAAACGTATTCTCTCCGATCTCGAGCGCGCCGCTGAGATCACGCGCCTGACCGGCATGGGGCAGGCCGGGCGGCTGCGAATCGGCTTTGTCAGCACCGCCGACTACAGTCTGCTGCCGGTGCTGCTGCGCCGGTTTCGTGAGACCTATCCGCGCATCGAGTTGATCCTCCTGGAAATGACCACCGATACGCAGATCGAGGCGTTCGCTCGTGGCGAACTCGACATCGGCCTTCTGGTGCCGACATCGCCTCTGGGAAATCTCAAAAGCGCCTCGCTGCTCAACGAGGATCTTGTTCTCGCCATCCCGGAATCGCACCCGTTGGCCGAGGAAGCCGACGCGATCGATGTCGCGCGTTTGGAAGCGTTGCCGTTCGTCTTCTTCAAGCGCGAGAGCGCGCCGGGCTATTTTGATCTGGTCATGGCATTCGCGCGTGCCTCAGGCTTAAGGCTGCGTATCGTCCAGACGGCCGTGCAGATGCAGACCATCATCAGCTTGGTCTCGGCCGGTCTTGGCCTGGCGATCGTACCGGCCTGCATGCGCAACCTGCGGCGCACGGGCGTCGTCTATCGTGCAATTACGCCGACGCCGCCGCCTTTCCAGACCGCGATCGCTTGGCGCGACGACACGCTGCCCGCCGTCGGGCAATTCGTCGACATGGCAAAGGCTACGGCTGTTGCCTGGAAGGGCTGACAGCGCCGGTGTCAGGTCCATGGTCTGTCCTCGCGGCGCGCGTGGCATCGATTGCCATCGCGTATCGATCGTCTGTGCGATCGAGATTGGACAGCGACGTCGCGAACCGTTGAGGTGTCGAATCACGGTGTCGATGCCGCCGGCGTAACGGGGGCAAGGTCGTCTGGTGATGACATTCCCCTGGTCCGCTGCCGTCTGCGATACCATCTTGTTAATAACGGACGCGGATGGGCGTCCGTCGAACGGGGCCGCGACCAACAAGCCTGGAAAGGGATGCCGCATGCAGCTCCATCGCGTGACAGAAACACTGGATGTGAACGACGCCGACCTATCGAAATCGCGTTTCAACGACGCCAACCTCTCAAGCACGAACTTCAACCAGATCAACTTCTCCGGCGCCCGCTTCAACGACAGCAACATGTCGGGCTGGCAGGTCAACGACGTCAATCTGTCGGGCGCAGTGATCCAGAATGCCAATCTCTCCGGCGCCGCGATAAAGGACTGCCACCTTGACGGCATGACCATCGATGGCATCAACGTCGCCGAACTGCTGTCGGCCTATCGCGCGCAGTCCGGCGCCTAGAGGGGCCTTGCTTTGATGAAATCGCTACCGGATGGTCTCACCGCCTACAAACGGACGTCGACCTTCACCGAAGCGACGGTACCTGCGGGTCTGCTGCGCGATCACAAGACGGCCGCTGGCGTCTGGGGAGTCGTTCATGTGACGTCCGGACGCTTGCGCTACGTCATCCCGTCCCGCCACGAGGAGGTCGTGCTGAGCACCGACCTCGACGGTATCGTCGAGCCGGAGGTGCCCCATCACATCGCGCCGGAAGGACCGGTCAGTTTCTATGTGGAGTTCTGGCGCTAGACCAGTTCCGCCCCGCCGACCGCGTCGTGTCCAGCGCCCACGGTTCGTCCAACTAAGATGTATCCGGCAGCGTGTTCAGACGATCGGGCGGGGTTTGAGGGACATCTGCGCGAACCCGGACTTGTAGGGGCTCGGGCCAATCCGCTTGAGCGCGCCGCGCCCGAGCTTGTAGCGGTAGTTGCCGCTGACCGGATCCGGGACGGCGTGACAGACGGCGTTCGCCATCGCCTGGGGGCTCGCAAACGTCGACTTGGCGACGCCCGGGCGCATCTCGTCCGACACGATGGCGACGGCCTGGAACCGCGCCTCGGTCACCCGGATATGGCCGCGCTCCAGAAGACTGGTGAAACTGAGATCGTCGGGCTCCACCCCGATCGGTGAACCCTCCTGCACGTAGACCGCATCGTTGACGACGTCGACGAAATCGCCGGACTCGATGCCCTCCGGTGCCGCGTCGTCGGGGTGGATGAAGATCGGCGGGTGGGGCCAGCGGTCTCGCAGCAGGGGTTTGCGCACGTCGTCGAAGCCGGACTGCCACTGCTCGTTGACCCGGCCATTGGTGACCCAGATCTCGCCCTTCTCGGGACGCGGCTTGATGGCCTCGTAAAAGTCGGTCCAGCCGTTGTTGTTCCACGGCGTCTTCAACAGGTTGGCCTTGCCGGTGTGGGTGCCGAAGCCATAGAGCCACTTCTGGTCAAAGGTCGCGCCCTCTACTTCGCCCCAGTCGTTATCGGGATCGTGCAGACGCTTGGTGCCGACGAGCTCGCCGTCGCGCAGGCGCACGGGCGTCTGGATACCGGTGGTGCCGTAATCGCGCAGCTTGTCGTGGCCGCGCCGACCCTCGGCACGGGCGGCTTCGGCGAGCACGTGATAGCTCAAGACGCCGCCGCGCGAGAACCGCGACGCCTCCTCGAAGATAGCGTTGCTGTCGGGCCAATCGAAGCCGGCGAAACCCATCTTCTGCGCGAACTGACCGATCGCCCACCAGTCGGGCTTGGCCTCGCCCGGCGCATCGTTGAACTTGGAATAAAGCCTCAACCGCCGCTCGGCGTTGCAGCGGGTGGTGTCATCCTCGCCCCAGCATGAGGCCGGCAGAACGATATCGGCGTAATCCGTGTTGAGCGGGTCGACGGGATAAATGTCGCTGTTGACCAGCACCATGCCGCCGCTTTCGGCACGCGCCTTGTATGTCTCGATCAGGTGGTCGCGATCCAGGTTTTCGGGCTGGTGCGGATTGCCGGCGGTCAGCTCCTCGACACGGCTGGCCAGATGATGGCTCGCCAACATGGCCGGAAACCAGGTGCTGCCGATGACCCACATGAAGCGCACGTGGCCGTCCATCACCCAGCGGTCGACGTTCAGCGCCTTCTTGCGCCGGCCCGGGTGTTTTTCGGGGCTCAGCCAGCCCTTGCCGCCGCCCGGCGACATGCCGCCGCGCTGGTGGCCGCCGCCGCGGCTGATGACGCGACCCTTGCGGTTGCCGGCGCCGCAGATCAGGCCGAGCGCGGCCAGGGACGCGGTGTTCATATAGTTGTTGGACCAGTAGTTGCCTTTCTCCAGCATGAAGCTGGTCTTGGGCCGCGATCCGTCGTCGCGCGGCTTGGCGAGCAGCTCGGCGGTCCTGACGATCAGGTCGGCCTCGATCCCGGTGATCTCGGCGGCGGCATTGAGCTCGGCCGCTGGTTCGCCGGCGATGAAGTCCTGATAGTCCTCCCAGTCCGATTGCCAGCGCCCCCAGGTGGTGCGCCATTGCCAGCGGGTGTTGCGCGTGCCGCGGCCGTAACCGCTTTCGATCTCGAAGCGGGAGTTCACCCAGTTGTCGAGGAAGTCCTGATCCTGCCAGCCGTTGTCGATGACGATCTTGGCCAGCGCCAGGTGCAGCACCGTGTCGGTGCCGGGAATAATCGGCAGCCACAGGCCACCGTTCTGGAGACCCCATTCGACGCCCATGGTGCGGTGTGGGGTGACGAAGATCATTCTCTTGTCCGGGTTTTCGCCCCACATCATCCATTCGGTGAACAGCACCGTCTTGGTTTCGTATGGGTCGACGCCGGACATGAAGGCGACGTCGCAGGCGCCCCAATCCTCGAAGCTGGCCGAGAAGGAATTGACGCCGGCATCGTCCAGGCCGGCGGCGTCTTCGGCGTTCTGCGGCTTGTCGTGGGGCGCATAGACGGGCGTGGCGACCGCGCGGTCGACCAGCTTGCGGATCGCGTAGGTGTTCTCGAAGAACTCGTAGGAATAGGTCTTCATGCCCCAGGCGTGTTCGCCGTGCTGGCGCAGGACATGCCGGGAGACCTGGGCCATCACGTCGATTGCCAGATCCCAGCTGACCGGCTGGAGCTCGCTGTTGACCCGGATCGTCGGCTGCTGCAGCCGGTCGCCGGTCGGGCTGTCGGGATGGAAGATCTTCTGCGCCAGGGTGCCGCCGCGGATCGAATGGTTGCCGCCGGGGTTGACGACCTCGGCGTCTTGATCGGGCAGCACGACGAAGTGATGGGGCCGGCCCTGATGAAACCCGATCTTGTGCTGGCTGGGCGACACCCACGGCACGCCGAACGTCGGGAAGTCGACATTGAAGACGTTGTTGGCGGCTTCCGGCCCGCCCTCCTGGCCGACCGGCCAGCGGTAGATCTTGTAGCCGCAGGCGACAATGCAGTAGCTGCATGCCGTCGTCAGGACCTCGGCATGGGCCGGCGGCAGGGGCACATGGTCGGCAAGCTGGCGCATGGCTCAGGCCTCCGTCGGGTTGCGGCTGTAGCCGTAGAACAAGCCCATGACGCCGGTCGCGACAATCTTGTCGCCGTCCAGTTCCAGCACGATTTGCGGCAGGCTCGCGGTGGCGTGGCCGGAGATCACCATGCCGTGGCGCGAGAGATCGAACGTCGTCAGGTGCAGCGGGCAGGGGCCGAGCGCGGCGTGCGCGGGTTTGTAGGTGGTGGCGTCCATGTAGCCGCCCATGTGCGGACAGATCGTGTTGAACGCGACGATGTTGCGGTCCGCGCCGATGCCGCCGCCGGCTTCCTCGCCCAACCTGACCAGCAGGTTCTCGTTGTCGTCGGTCGGATAGGTGAAGCTCAGCGCCTCGCCGGGCACCAGATCGGACAGCCGCGCGATGACCTTGCGCGGGTAGTCGGACTTGACGAGTTCCTGGGCGCTGGCGCCGTGACCAAGGAAGGCCAGCACGGCGACCGCGCTGCCACCCAGGATCAATGCCTCGCGGCGGCTCACGCAGGGTCCTTGCGATGTCATGGTGCGAACGCCTCCCAACCTTCGGTCTCCGGCACGTCGGGCTCGGGCAGGACCAGCGGTTCGTCCATGGAAAGCGCCTCCAAGAACACGACGAGATCAGCTTTGTCCTCGGCCGCCAGACCCAGCGGCACCAAGTCCGCCGTCTGGCCATCACCGCCACCGGCGTCATAAAAGTCGACGACCTCCGCCAGCGTGGAAAACGCGCCGTTATGCATGTAGGGCCCGGTCCACAGCAGTTCGCGCAGCGAGGGTGTGCGGAATTTGCCGATGTCCTCGGGCCGCTTCGTACGGTGGTAAAGCCCCAGATCATCCTCGGCGGCGTGATAGACCTCCTCGGGCACGCCCTTTTGGTAGATCTCCCAGCGCAAGGTGATCTGGTAAAGCGGGTGGCTGGAGAACTCCGCTGGCGTCGGCACGCCCGTGTTGTAGAAACCCTGGTCGGAGGCCAGCGCGCCGTTGTGGCAGGAAATGCAGCCGGCCTTGCCATGAAAGAGGTCCATGCCGCGCAGGGCGCTCTCGCTCATCGCGCTTTCGTCGCCGGCCAGATAGCGGTCGTAGGGCACTTTCGTGGCGTCGGTCACGATGGTGCGCGAGAACGCGGCGACCGCCATCCAGGCCTGCCCAATATGGGGCCAGTCGGTACCGAAGACGTCGCGGAACGCGCTGACGTATTCCGGCACGAAACGCAGGCGCATCTCCATCATCGACCCGTCGCCGTTGCCGGCGACGGCGCCGCTGGCGGCATCCTTGGCCTGGGTCTCCAAAGAGCTCGCCGAGCCCTCCCAGAAGAACTTGTTGTAATAGGCTGAATTGATGACGGTCTGGCTGTTGCGCCAGTGTGTCGTGCCGGGATAGCCGATCGAGATGGGCGTGCCGCCGCCCCATCCAAGTTCTGGGATGTGGCAGCCGGCGCAGGGCATGAAGCCGTTGCCGGAGAGCCGGCCGTCCCAGAACAGCTTCTCGCCGAGCGCAACCTTTGCCGGCGTCGACGGATTGTCCGCCGGTTCCGGCGGCGGCGGCAGCGTCTCGATTGGCGGATAGTTCTCGGCGACGGCAAGGCCAGTCGCCGCCAGCGCGAGAACCAGGACGATCGCGAGGACTTTCATCGCCACCCCCTAGTCCTGCGCCACGGGAATGATGTCGTAGCGCGGTAGTTCCGGTGCCGTTATAGCCGGCGCGTCGCCAGTCAGGCTTTCCAGAAAGGCGACCAGGTCAGCCTTCTCCGCATCCGAGAGCCCCAGTGGCGCAAGGCCGGCGCGCTGATCGGCACCGCCGCCCGTGTCATAGAAGTCGACCACGGCATCCAGTGTGTCGAACACGCCTGCGTGCATGTAAGGCGCGGTCTGGCCGACATCCCATAGCGAGGGCGTTGCGAAGGCGTGGCGGTCGTCTTCCACCTTCGACACCGCAAAACCGCCGGCGTCGCGCCTGAGGTTCATGTAGCCCGGCGTCCCCAGGATCGCGAAGTGCCGCAGCATCGTGATCTGACGCAACGGCTCAGACTGCAGCTCCGGATGATCCGGCGCGCCGGTGACATGCCATTGTCCGTCGGAGAGAAGCGGACCGGTATGACATGCGATACAGCCGGCCTTGCCAGCAAAAAGATCCATGCCTCTGAGTGCGGCGGCGGACAGCGACGCGTCATCCCCACGCAGGTAGAGATCGAACGGCGCGTTCTCGGTTCGGATGGTCTTCAGGAACTCGCCGATGGCGCCATAGATGCGCCCGCCATAGGGAGCGTCGCCATAGGCCTCATCGAACATGGCGACATAGGCCGGCGTTTGCTTCAGCCGTTCCTGGGCCAGCCGGCTATCCATGTTCATGGTATGGGACTCGGTCATCATGTCGCGCGTCGCGGTCGCCAGGTCGTCGCCGTCCAGCCGGCCGTCCCACATCAAGGCCGTCTTCCATGCCACGTTGAACAGCGACGGCGCGTTCCGGAAGTGACGCGTGCCGGTGTAACCCTCGGACATCGCCAAGCCGTCACCCCACCCTTGCGCGGGATCGTGACAACTGGCGCAGGACTTGCCGACATCGCCGGACAGGCGCGGATCGAAGAACAGGTAGCTGCCAAGTTCCGCCTTCGCCTGGTCGACTTCCAGGGCCTCGGGCAGCGGCGCAAAACCCTCATCCGCCGCTGTCGCCAGCACCACGGACATGCCAGTAAGGGTCGCTATGACCAAGAGCAGGCTCAGGCGCATCCAGGTCTCCCGAGACAGGAACGAGTCAAGCCTAGGTCGACGCCCCAAGCCCTGCGTTGAGGCAGATCAAACAGAGCAATGATTGGTCTTAGTCGGCGGCACGCGCAGCGTCGAACAGGGACTGCATCTCTTTCTTGGCGTCTGGCGTCAGCCTGGTCTCGTCAATGCGCGCCTCGGCCGGTTCCAGGTCGGGTTCGCCCACCAGGATCAACATGACCATGCCGTACTGGCCGTGACGTGCACAGGTGATGCCGTAGACACCCGCTTGATCGAGCGTGACCTGCACCTCTGGCTGATGGCTGATGTGCACTTCTTCGGCATCCTCCGGCCAGATCTCAGGGATGCTGTGCACGGTGTGGTCGGCCATCGAGTTACGAAACGTCACACTGTCGCCCGGCTTGATGCGGACCAGCTGGGGCTCGAACCGGAACATCTCATGCGCCGAAAGCGCCATGACATCGGTGGTCTGTTCGACCACCACGTCGACGACGGTGTCTGCTCTTGCCGGGGCCAAGACAGACACCGCTAAAAGAACAGCCAATGTAAGGGTGATGCGCATGCCGTCCTCGATGCTGTCATCGCGATCTTCACGTTCATCCAAGACGGTAGCGCCGGTACTTCCGCCGCATCATGATCCAGATCAATCGTGACCCCGCCTCAAGTATCAAACGATGATGTGCGCAAGCTTGTGGCGCCCCGGCAATAGGTGGCAACGAAGACCGTGGAATCAGTCCGGCGTTGATTGGTGCAGCCATCGGACCGGGGAAGGCTATCGCCAGACTGGTCGATGTCGAACCGCAACCGGTGACTAGAGGGCCGCCCGAGAGGTGTTCACCAGATAAGCGTGAACGCGTTGGTGCGGACCACCGCGCGTGCGCCCACGAGACCGAAGGTCACCGGGACAGCGTTGGGGGTCGTGGACCTGCGGCACGGCGATTTCTTGGCGCATTGCGACCACGCGATCTCTTCGCGCGTCGACGAGCGACAAGTCGTCCCTGACCGGCCAGCTCAAATCGGCTACGAAAAGTCTAGTCAAGAATGCGAATGAGTTGCAATATCACTCGAGTCTTGCTGGCGGTGATCGAGAGCCGTTGGCGGGACATCGTATGGCCAGACACTCGCTCGCCCCCGATGTGTTGACGGCCAAGATCAGTCTTCGTGCTGGCAGGTCAGCCAGGCCGTCACGGCCGCACCAAACAAGGGGCAACGTCCTCTGTCATGGGACGTCACTTGAGGAGGATCTATGTACGATTTCAGAAAGTTCTACGTGAACGGCGCGTGGGTCGATCCAGTCGGTGGTGCCGGGGCGCTTGACGTGATCAACCCGGCAACCGAAGAGAGCGTCGGTCAGATATCGCTCGGCAGCGACAAAGACGTGGACCAGGCCGTCGCCGCGGCGAGGGCTGCCTTTGAGACATTCTCGCAGTCCACGTTGGAGGAGCGAACCGGCTTGCTGGAGCGCATTGTCGATATCTACAAGCGCCGGTTTGACGACGTGGCAAAGGCGATCACGGCAGAGATGGGTGCGCCTCACAGCGTGTCGCAGGAAGCCCAAACTCCTTCGGGCGTCGGGCACTTTGAGCAGACATTGGCGACGCTTCGGTCCTATGCGTTCGAGGAGGCGGTCAATAATGCGACCGTTGTCTATAAGGAACCGATCGGCGTGTGCGGCTTCATCACGCCGTGGAACTGGCCGATCAATCAGATTGCCGCCAAGTTGGGTCCCGCGCTCGCGGTCGGATGCACGGTCGTCCACAAACCGTCGGAGATCGCGCCGTTGTCGTCCCACATTCTGGCGGAGATTCTCGAGGAAGCAGGCGTCCCCAAGGGCGTCTACAATCTCATCGATGGTGACGGCCCGACCGTCGGCGCCTATATGGCATCCCATCCCGATATCGACATGATCTCGTTCACTGGATCCACGCGTGCGGGCGTCGACGTCGCTCGCAATGCCGCGCCATCGGTCAAACGCGTAACACAGGAACTCGGTGGCAAGTCGCCCAACATCATCCTGGATGATGCGGACTTCCCGGCGGCCGTGAACGAAGGCGCGCTGGCCTGTTTCTATAACACCGGTCAATCCTGCAACGCGCCGACCCGCATGCTGGTGCCGCAAGATAAAATGGACGAGGCGATGAAAGTCGCGGGCGATGCTGCCGCGACACAGGTGGTGGGCGACCCCACGGCCGAGAGCACAAACCTTGGTCCCATCGCGTACGACACGCAGTACGGCAAGGTGATGAAGCTGATCCAAGAAGGCATCGACGAAGGCGCTACCTTGGTATGCGGCGGGCCCGACCGGCCAGCGCATCTCAACCGGGGTTACTTCGTCTCGCCGACGGTGTTCGGCAATGTCACCAATGACATGACCATCGCGCGCGAGGAAGTCTTCGGACCCGTGTTGGCTATCATCGGCTACAAAGACGAAGACGATGCCATTCGCATCGCGAACGACACACCATACGGTCTGTCAAGCTATGTCTCATCGGGCAACGCGGAGCGTGCCGGTCGGGTCGCGCGTCGTCTGCGCACCGGCATGGTGCACATTAACGGCGCACCGGAGGACCTTGCAGCACCTTTCGGTGGCTACAAACAATCGGGTAACGGCCGCGAGTTCGGCTCGTTCGGCTTCGACGACTTTGTCGAGATCAAGGCCGTTATGGGCGACGAAGCCGCCTAGGACGGCAGATGATCGGGTCGTGGGGGGGCCGCGGGCCCCGCGGGGGGGCCCCCGCCCGCCGAGCGGGCGGGGGGGAAACGTGAGGGGGCGCCCCAGCGGGAGGGGCCGGAACGAGAGGGGGCGGCGGGCGGGGGGGGGGCGGGGGGGGGG